>JAEUNV010000685.1 GCA_016790385.1 Zoogloea sp. | reverse complement strand
AGCAGCGCAGGGCAGTCGGCCAACGGCCGACCGGGGGTGGCGGGTCGCCTTCTTTGCCTACTTTCTTGGCGAAGCAAGAAAGTAGGTCGCCCGCCGGGGGCGAGTCCCCGGCCAATGTGACGTAAGAGAACGGAAAGCCGTCCGTAGGGGCTCAACGGTTCAAGGTCGAAGGGAGTGAACTGACTACGTTCGCGAAAAATGCGGGAAGCGCTTCCCTCCGACAAGTAAGGCTCTCCAGGCCCGGCGGCCTGCCAGGGATAGTGCTTACACACCCAACCCGAACATCACCAACGAATTCGACCCCACAGCGGCGCCGTCCCGTAAAATCCCGGTTCCTGTAAGGAGGGAAAACCAATCATGACAAGACCATTCAAAGTCCTCGGCGTCCAGCAGATCGCCATCGGCGGGCCGTCCAAGGATCGCCTGCGCACCCTGTGGGTCGACATGTTCGGCCTCGAAGTCACCGGCAACTTCGTATCCGAACGTGAAAACGTGGACGAGGACATCACCGCCATGGGCAAGGGCCCCTTCAAGGTCGAAGTGGACCTGATGCAGCCCCTCGACCCGGAAAAAAAACCCGCCGTGCACACCACCCCGCTCAACCACGTGGGCCTGTGGATCGACGATCTGCCCAAGGCCGTCGAATGGCTCGGCGCCAACGGCGTGCGCTTTGCCCCGGGCGGCATCCGCAAGGGCGCGGCCGGTTTCGACATCACCTTTCTCCACCCCAAGGGCAACGAAGAATTCCCCATCGGCGGTGAAGGCGTGCTGATCGAACTGGTCCAGGCTCCGCCCGAGGTGATCGACGCCTTCGCCAAGCTGGCCGGCTGACCGCGACCCTGCAAACTGAAAGGGCCGGCTTCCTTGCGGAGGCCGGCCCTTCACACTTTCTGGGGCGTGAAATTACAGGCTGCGGGCCTGGAAGGTGTTGCAGGCAGCCAGCTGCCCGGCTTCCATGCCGCGCTTGAACCAGCGCATCCGCTGCTCGGCCGAACCATGGGTGAAGCTGTCGGGCACGGCGTAGCCCTGGGCCTGCTTCTGCAAGGTGTCGTCGCCGATGGCCGTGGCCGCCTGCAGGGCCTCCTCCACATCGCCGGCTTCGAGAATGCCCCGGGCGGCATCGGCGTTCTTGGCCCACACTCCGGCCAGACAGTCGGCCTGGAGTTCGAGGCGCACCGACAGGGCGTTGGCCTCCCGCTCGGACGCGCGCTCCCGCGCCGCCTGCACCTTGCCGGAGATGCCCAGCAGATTCTGCACATGGTGGCCGACTTCATGGGCAATCACGTAGGCCTGGGCAAAATCACCCGGCGCCCGATAACGGCTCTTCAGCTCCTGGTAGAAGGACAGGTCGATATACACCTTCTGGTCGGCCGGGCAGTAAAACGGCCCCATGGCCGCCTGCCCCACGCCGCAGGCCGTGCGTGTGGCCCCGGAGAAGAGCACCAGGGTGGGCTCCACGTATTGCTTGCCGTTCTGGCGGAAGATCTGCTGCCAGGTATCCTCGGTTTCGGCCAGTACATGGCGGATGAACTTCGACTCGGCATCGTTGGCCGGCGGCCCGGCCGGGCGCGACGTGGCCGAGGGCGCCGGCGACTCCACCGCCTGATTCAGCACAATGCTCGGATCGACGCCGAAATACATGGCGACCAGGGCCAGCACGATGGTCCCGATGCCCACCCCCTTGCCCCCCATGGGGAAGCCGCCGCCACCGCCGCCGCCGCGACGATCCTCGACGTTCTCGCTTTCCCGGCTGTTGTCGAAACGCATGTTCATTCCTTTCCTGGATCAGGCCGCAAGGGTGAGGGGTCACGCCCCCATGTTCAAGCGAATATGCCAGCAAACCCTGTCAAACAGTGTGTCTTGATGCATCTCTGAGGCGAGCCTCAGCCCCTCTTCGCCGGGCGCTCAATCCGCAGCCGCTTTTTGCGCCGCAACATTTTTCTTGTGCCGCGATGGCTTTATCGTTATAGTCCGCGGTCCGGTGCAAAGCGGTTCGCACCGAGTCACATCGTCCCTGACCTTCTTATATCTCCCGTATTCGACGAGAGGTTGTCCTGATCGGTTAGTGCCGATATGCCAGTCAGGCAGCCCAACTG
>JAEUNV010000681.1 GCA_016790385.1 Zoogloea sp. | reverse complement strand
TCGGCGGCTTCGTACAGGCCGAGCAGGATGTTCACCGAGATGGCCCGGGCGATCAGCGGGTCCTTGTCGTAGCTGGTCTGGCGGGCTGGGTCGTGGGTCAGGAATTTTGCTTTGACGTAGCTGTTCACGAAGAAATTGCCGCGCAATTTTTCAAGCAGGGCAAGGCCGGGCCGGGCCAGGGGCACGTAGAGTTTGACCTGGAAGGCCGGCGAGGCGAGCACCAGGCAGCGTACCCGCGGCGCGTAGTCATGGGCCCAGGTGGCCACCAGCACCGCGCCAACGCTCTGGGCCAGCACGGCCATGTCGGCGTGGGCGATGCCGTGGTGGTCGCGGATGTGGTCGATGAAGGTCTGCACATCGCGCACCGACGTGCCGAAGCTGGGTGAATAACCGCGGGCGCCCGGGGAGTGGCCGTGGCCACGGGCGTCCCAGGCGAAGAAATCGAAGGCCGGCAGGTCCAGCTCGTCGGGCAGGTGGGCGATGCGTCCGGAGTGTTCATGGCCCCGGTGGAACATCACCACGGCGCCCCGGCGGGGGGCGATGGCGGGCCACTGGCGGTAGAACAACTGCACCCCGTCGTGGGTTTCGAAATGATGTTCGGAGACCGGGCGGGGTGGGTTCATCGCTGACCTCAGTGGTTCGTGCGGGCCTGGCGGACGCCGCTGCGGATGCGGTTGAGGGTGTTGAGCAGGATGGCCAGCGCCGCCACCGGCATGATCCACAGGGCCGCGTCGGGCAGGCTGCCGGCCAGGCCCAGCCACAGACCGAGGGCGCCGAACAGGAAGGCCCGGTCACTCTTGCCCATGGGGCCGTCGTACTGGCGGGGGGCGCCGACCATGGGGCCGAGGGCGCCCGCCATCTCGGAGACGGCCGACAGGAAGATCACCGCCCCGACGCTGCCCCAGCCGAAGGGTGCCACCGCCACGAAGGGCAGGTAGAGGGCGGCATCGGAGAGCACGTCGGAGAGTTCGTTGAAGTAAGCGCCCAGGGGTGACTGTTGCCCGAACTCCCGCGCCAGCATGCCATCCACCGCGTTGAAGGCCATGCGCAGGAACATCCACAGGGGCAGCAGCAGGAAGGCGCCGCTGTTGCCGGCATTGAGAAACAGCCCCAGGCCGAGGGCCAGGGAGATCAGCATGGCTGCCAGGGTGACTTGATTGGCCGTGATGCCGGCCGCCGCCAGCCGGCCGACGATGGGGCGCAGGAGTGCCTGGAAGCGGGGTTTGAGCTGGTAGATGCTGATCATCTTCGGCGCGCGTGGGGCAGGTCTGCCGATTCTGCCATGCATCCGCGCAGATGCTTCAGCCCTTCGTCGCCCCGCTCAGATGCCGGCCGATTTCGCCGAGCCCGGGGTTATTGGGGAGCATGGTGCCATTGACCTCGATGATGGGGGTGCCGATGGCCCCGCCCCCAAGGCCTGCCCGGTGCAGACGGTCGTTGAGGCGGGCTTCCGCGGTGGAATCCTGGTCGATCATGTATTCAATGTAGCGAACCCCCATGCTGTCAAACTGGCGACGCTTTTCGGCACAGAAGCCGCAGGTGCTCAGGGAATACATGACGATCTGGTCGCGGCCTGCGTCGTAGTGCGCGGAAAACGCTGCCTTGCCGCTCTCGCCGGTTCCGCCCATGTCGGGTAGCGCCGCCAGGGTGGGCATCTGATTGCCGATCACGCCGAACGCGAAGAACGCCAGTGCCCCGGTGAGGGCCATGCCGCCCAGCAGCCCCAGGCCTGAGGCCGGGCGGGCCGGCTCGCCCCAGGCGTTGCCGCCCTTCTGGCCCGGCAAAACGAGAAGGAACAAGGCCGCCCCGGCACCGACGTAAGGAATCCAGGTCAGCGGCGCCCACCACCCGCTAAGACCCAGGTCGTGAAAACGAAAAACCGTGCTGCGGGTGCCATATATCGCCAGCACAAGCATCCCCAGGCCACCGATCAACAGCCCCGGGCTGCCGAGGGTGAGGGCGACGACCGCCAGTGCAATGCTGCCGCCAAGGGTCAGCAGGCCGGTGAGCAGGAAGCTGCGCCTGCCGAAGCGCCCCCGAAAGTCCAGGCCGAAGATGCCGCTTTCGGCCAGTGGGCGTGCCGCATCGGTTTCGCCCTGCGGCCGGGAGGCCGCGCCCGGCTCCGGGTCAAGGGCGCGTTGCTGGGCCTGTGAGGCCGTATAGCGCGGCATATCGATGGAGCAGGCACGGCAGAGGGTGCGGCGTGGTTGCCGCTCACCGCAGGCCGGGCAGTTGATCAAGTCGACGGGCGCAACCTCGGGCCGTGGCCCCGGGGACGCCGTCAGGGGCGCCTCCGGGAGGGCGACCGCCGGGAGGGCGACCGCCGGGATGGATTGGGGGAGGGGCGGCTCGATGGTGACGCGCAGCCCCAGGGCTGTCAGGCGTTGCTGATAGCGCAGGGCGTCGTTCGCCGCCAGGCCTTTGCGCAGGCTCACCTGCCGGCCGGAAAAAACGTCGTCCATGGTTTCGGCAGGGCATTTGAGCAGCGCC
>JAEUNV010000639.1 GCA_016790385.1 Zoogloea sp. | reverse complement strand
GGCACAGAAGCCGCCCACGGGTTTGAGCTTGGTGATGCGCTGGCCCATGGTCTTGACGATGCGCCATCCGCCAAAGAGGGTACCGAGGCCGATGGCCAGGTAGCACAGCACCACCACCCACATGGGTACCGGATCGCCCTGTGCCGTGACGCCGGCCGCCAGGAGCAGCATCCAGATGATGCCGACAGTCTTCTGGGCATCGTTACCCCCGTGGCCGAGGCTGTACATGGCGGCGGAAACCAGTTGCAGGCGGCGGAACCACTTGTCGACCCGTCGCTGAGTCTTGTTGCGGCAGATCCAGGCAACCACCACCAGGATCAGGGAGCCGAGCAGGTAGCCAAAGAGGGGCGAGATGATGATGAACGCGACGGTCTTCCAGATACCGGAAGCGATCAGCGGATCGGTACCGGCCTTGGCAATGGCGGCGCCGACGATGCCGCCGATGAGGGCATGGGACGAGCTGGACGGGATGCCGTAATACCAGGTCACCACGTTCCAGGCGATGGCCCCCAGCAGCGCGCCGAAGATCAGATAGTGATCCACCACCGAAGGATCGATGATGCCCTTGCCGACGGTGCTCGCGACCTTCAGTTGAAACACGAAGAGCGCCACGAAGTTGAAGAAAGCTGCCCAGGCCACGGCCTGATGGGGCTTGAGCACGCCGGTGGATACGACGGTGGCGATGGCATTGGCTGCGTCGTGAAAGCCGTTCATGAAGTCAAAAAGCAGGGCGACGACGACCAGCCCGGCGATGACCCAGAACCCGATCTGTACGGTTTCCATGGTGGTGCTCAGGCGTTTTCGAGCACGATGCCTTCGACGATCTTGGCGACGTCCTCGCAGCGGTCGGTAATCGATTCGAGCTGCTCGTAAATGGCCTTTAGCTTCATGACCTGGAGCGCGTCCCGTTCGTCGCGGAAGAGACGCGACATGGCGCCGCGCATGATGCGATCGGCGTCGGTTTCGAGGCGGTCGATTTCCTGGCAGGTCTGGAGGATGGCGCTGGCGTTGTCCATGTTGGAAATGAGGCCGACGACGATCTTCACCCGAGTGCAGCACGACAGGCTGACGTTGGCCAGTTGCAGGGCTTCCGGGGTGATGCGCTGGATGTGGTAGAGCGTGGTGCACTCGGCGACGTCCTGGACGGTGTCGAGAATGTCGTCCATGGCGTTGATGAGGCCGTGGATTTCGTCGCGGTCGAGGGGAGTGATGAAGCTTTTGTGGAGCTGGGCGATGGTTTCGTGGGTGATCTTGTCCGCGGCCTGTTCGATGGCTTCAATGGCGCTGATGTGCTGCTCTGCGCTGGCCAGATCCTCCATCAGGGCAACGAGGGCCTGACCGCCGAGGACAATTTGTTCTGCATGGGAATTGAAGAGTTCAAAAAAACGGCCCTCGTGGGGCAGCAGGCGTCCGAACATGAGTTTTGTGGCAATCGAATGACTGTAATGTTTCATTTTAACAGAGCCTATCCCTGTCCACGAGCCCGCGCGTGCCGAGTGTGGGTTGCCCGCAACGCCCCGGCTGTGCTTCAGCCGGCCTGATTGCTGCCGTTAGCTTCGGCGGGGCCCGTTGTTCCTCACGGAGGCGGGAGTACGCGATTCGCGATGGAGTAGAGGTATGCCACTGGGCGGTTTGAAGCTGTCGGAGCTGATCGGGGCGCTCAGCCATGCCCTGGACATCACGGAGGGGCAGCCTGAAGGGCATTGCGTGCGCTGCTGCTGGATCGGCATGCATGTGGGCCGGGCGATGGGGCTTTCCGACGAGGCGCTGTGGGAGCTGTATTACACCCTCCTGCTGAAGGACCTGGGATGCAGCAGCAACGCGGCGCGGATCTGCCAGCTCTACCTGACGGACGATCTGTCGTTCAAGCGCGATTTCAAGCTGGTGGACGGCAGCCTGCCCAAGGTACTGAAGTTCGTTGTCGGTCACACCGGCCTGGGGAGTGCAATGGGCGAGCGCCTGAAGGCCATTGCCAATATTTTCCGCAATGGTGACGAGCTCGCCCAGGAGCTGATCGAAACCCGTTGCACCCGAGGTGCCGACATTGCACGCCAGTTGCGTTTCGGCGAAGCCGTGGCGATGGGTATCCACTGCCTGGATGAACATTGGGACGGCGGCGGAAGGCCGGCAAGGCTGCGGGGGGAGGCCATTCCGGTGTTTTCCCGCATTGCGCTGCTGGCGCAGGTGGTGGACGTATTCAACGTCTCGGACGGCGTGGATGCGGCGAGCTGGGAGGTGGAGGACCGCTGCGGCAGCTGGTTCGACCCGGCGGTGGTGGCGGCTTTTCGGCGGGTGGCCGAATCGGCGGAGTTCTGGGAGCGCCTGGCGGCGCCCGATCTGGATCGGGCGGTGTTTGCCCTTGAGCCGGGGCGCTTTGTGGTGCCCCTGGATGAAGATTATCTCGACGAGATCGCCATGGCTTTCGGACAGGTGGTCGATTCAAAAAGCCCCTACACGGCGGGCCACAGCAGCAGGGTGGCGCTCTACACCGACAGGATCGCACAAGCGCTGGAGATCGCCCCGGCACGTCGGCGCTGGCTGAAACGCGCGGCCCTGCTCCACGACATGGGCAAGCTGGGGGTGAGCAATGCGATCCTGGACAAGCCGGGCAAGCTGGATGTGGAGGAGTGGGCAGCGGTGCAGCGTCATGCCCAATTCACCGAGGCCATCCTGTCACGGATCGATGCCTTCGGCGAGTTGGCCCGGGTGTCCGGGGCACACCACGAACGCCTTGACGGCAAGGGTTATCCGCGGGGCCTGCGGGAAGAGGCCATTTCCCTGGAGACCCGCATCATCACGACCGCCGACATTTTCGATGCGATCACCGCGGAACGCCCCTACCGCGGGGCGGTGCCGGTGTCCAAAACCCTGGAGATCATGGGCCGGGAGGTGGGGCAGGCCATCGACGCGCGGTGCTTCGATGCCCTGCGGCAGATCGTCGGCGATCTTGACCTGGACTGAGCTGCGGCCTCAGGTCCGGGGTTTGCGGGGTTTGAAATCTCCACCCTGGCGGTCGAACCCGCCTTCCTTGCGGAAAGGCTTCTTGGGCGGGGCTCCGCGGCCGCCAGGGCCGGGACGACCGCGTTCGCGGGCTGCTTCTTCGGGGTTGGC
>JAEUNV010000638.1 GCA_016790385.1 Zoogloea sp. | reverse complement strand
CGCCACGTCGCCGCACACGGCTTCGATACGCCGCACGCCAGCCGCCACGCCACCTTCGAGGGTGATCTTGAACAGGCCGATGTCGCCCGTGCGGGCCACGTGGGTGCCACCACACAGCTCCTTGGAGGAGCCGATGGTAAGCACACGCACCTCGTCACCGTACTTCTCACCAAAGAGCATCATGGCGCCAGTCTTCTGGGCGGATTCGATATCCATCACCCGCGCTTCGGTGGCCGCATTGGCGAGAATCTCGTCATTGACGATGCGCTCGATGCGGGCGATCTCGTCGGAGGTCACCGGCTGGGTATGGGCAAAGTCGAAACGGGTCTTGTCAGGATCGACCTGGGAACCCTTCTGCTGCACATGAGCGCCGAGCACTTCGCGCAGGGCCTTGTGCATCAGGTGAGTGGCAGAGTGATGGCGGGCAGTGCGGGCACGGGCCTGGGTGTCGACCCGGGCGGTGACACCATTGCCGACACTCAGTTTGCCGGTCTTGACCACACCGTGATGACCAAAGACGGTGGCCTGGATCTTCTGGGTGTCCTCGACCGCAAAGATGCCATGCACGGAACGCAGCTCGCCCCGATCACCCACCTGGCCGCCGGACTCGGCGTAGAAGGGGGTGTCGTCCAGCACCACGACGCCCATATCGCCTTCGGACAGCTCATTGACCGGCACACCGTCCTTGTACAGGGCCAGCACATTACCCTTGGCTTCCAGGCCGTCGTAGCCATGGAAGGTGGTCGCCGGGCCATCGTAGTCAAGGTTGGTGGCCATCTTGAACTTGCCGGCCGCACGGGCCTGTTCCTTCTGGCGGGCCATGGCCGCATCAAAGGCCGCCCCGTCGACGGTCACGTTGCGCTCGCGGCACACATCAGCGGTCAGATCCAACGGGAAACCAAAAGTATCGTGCAGCTTGAAAGCCGTTTCGCCATTGAATACGGAATTGCCGGCGGCAGCCATCGCCGCCAGTTCCCCTTCAAGGATGGCCATGCCATTCTCGATGGTGGCAAAGAAACGGTCCTCTTCCTGCTTGAGGATGTCGGTGACGCGCTGCTGGCCAGCCTTCAGCTCGGGATAGGCCTCGCCCATCTCGGCCACCAGATCGGGCACCATCTTGTGGAAGAAGGCTGCACGGGCACCCAGCTTGTAACCGTGGCGGATGGCGCGACGGATGATCCGGCGCAGCACGTAGCCACGGCCTTCATTGCCTGGGATCACGCCGTCGGCGATCAGGAAGGAACAGGCGCGGATGTGGTCGGCCAGAACCTTGAGGGACGGGCTGTCCATGTCCGCACCGGACGTCTCGCGGGCGGCGGCGGCGATCAGCGCCTGGAACAGGTCGATTTCGTAGTTGGCATGCACGTGCTGGAGCACGGCGGAAATGCGCTCAAGGCCCATGCCGGTATCCACCGAAGGCTTGGGCAGGGGGTGCATCACGCCAGCTTCGTCCCGGTTGAACTGCATGAACACGTTGTTCCAAATTTCGATAAAGCGGTCGCCGTCTTCCTCGGGGGACCCCGGAGGGCCGCCCCAGATGTGCTCGCCATGATCGTAGAAGATCTCGGTGCAGGGGCCGCAGGGGCCGGTATCGCCCATCATCCAGAAATTGTCGGAAGCGTAGCGCGCGCCCTTGTTGTCACCGATGCGGATTACCCGATCAGACGGGACACCGATTTCCTTGGTCCAGATGTCGTAGGCTTCATCGTCCTCGGCGTAAACCGTGACGGTGAGCTTGTCCTTGGGCAGACCGAAGACGACGGTGAGCAGCTCCCAGGCGTAGTTGATTGCGTCGCGTTTGAAGTAGTCACCAAAGCTGAAGTTGCCCAGCATCTCGAAGAAGGTGTGGTGACGGGCGGTATAGCCGACGTTTTCCAGGTCGTTATGCTTGCCGCCGGCACGCACGCACTTCTGGGACGTGGTGGCGCGGTTGTAGGGGCGCTTGTCGAAGCCGAGAAATACATCCTTGAACTGGTTCATGCCTGCATTGGTGAACAGCAGGGTGGGGTCCTCGTGGGGCACGAGCGAACTGGAGGCCACGATCTGGTGGCCCTTGGAAGCAAAGAATTCAAGGAATTTCTGGCGGATTTCGGCGCTTTTCATCGGCGTGGTGTCTCCGGGTGTCTCAAACAGCGACGGTCGGGGAAAGTTCAGGTTTCAGAGCCCGAAATTGTAGCATCCCTCCCTCTTCGGCCCGGCTGGCTATAATCAGTCCTCCAATAACATCAACTCCATCGGGAGACAGCAAACATGGGCCACCGCCTTTCCAAGATCTACACCCGCACCGGCGACGCCGGGACCACCGGCCTCGGCAATGGTAATCGGGTCTCCAAAAACAGCCTGCGCATCCATACTCTTGGCGATGTGGACGAAGCCAACGCCGCCATCGGGCTCCTGCTTTGCGAAGCGCTTCCGGACGACGTCAGTGCCCTGCTCACCAACGTACAGCACGATCTCTTCGATCTGGGTGGAGAGGTGTGCATTCCGGGCATGGAAATGATCACCGCCAAACAAGTGCAATACTTGGAAGACGAGCTGGACCGACTCAATGATGATCTGGAGCCCCTGAAGGACTTCATCCTTCCAGGCGGCACGCGCGCCGCGGCCTTGAGTCACCAAGCCCGGACCGTCTGCCGACGGGCCGAGCGGATGATGGTTGCGCTGGCGCAGGAGGAAGCGGTGAATGACGCGCCGCGCCAGTACCTGAACCGACTCTCCGACCTCCTTTTTGTACTTGGCCGGGTGCTCAACCGGGCCGGAGGCCGCGGCGACGTGCTGTGGCAGAAGCGGAAGAACGCCTGAGAGCAAAAGGGCCGCCCTACCGGCAGCCCTTTTCTTACCAATCCACTTTTTCCACCTGCCCCAACGAGCGCCCCAGAAAGCGCTCGCCGATGGTCTGAAAGCGCAACGGTATATCGGTCACCGTATAGCGATACGTTGGAAGACGCTCACCCATATTGGCGATCCCAAGTTCAGCCAGCTTGCGAGCAGCCTGCTCCGCAACCGTGATCGCCGAATCGACGAGACGGACGTCAGGACCGACCACATCCTGGATCAACGGTTTGATCAAGGGATAGTGCGTGCATCCCAACACCAGGGTGTCGACATTCTCTGCCAGCACGGGCTTGAGATATTCCTGGGCAGTGAGTCGTGTTACCTCGTGCTCCAGCCAGCCCTCTTCCACCAGCGGGACGAAGAGTGGGCAGGCCTGGGAGTACACACGCACACCAGGATCGAGAGCATGCATACGCCGGGCGTAGGCATTGCTATTGACCGTTGTCGGAGTGCCGATCACGCCAATGGCTCGCGACCGGGACTCCGACAACGCAGCCCGCGCACCGGCATCAATCACGTCCAGCACGGGAACGGCTCCGGCCTTTTCCTTAACGACATGGGACGCCACCGCAGCCATCGTGTTGCAGGCGATGATCAGCATCTTTACGCCCTTGTCGAGCAGGTGATCCGTTATCTGGCCGGTAAAATGCTCAATCGTTGCGACAGACTTGACGCCATAGGGAACCCGGGCGGTATCGCCGAAGTAGACAATGCTTTCTAAAGGCAGGCGCTCCATCAGCGCCCTCACGACAGTAAGACCACCCACGCCGGAGTCAAAGACTCCGATAGGCAGTGCGCCGGATTCAGACATGGTATCGGACGGAAAGTGGGAGCGCGGATTTTACGCCAGTCGGGGCGCGCCGTCCTGCTACAACTCAGTAGCCGAGACGGGAAACCAGCTCAGCCTCTTCCTCGGGAGTGAAGGCGAACTTGTAGATGGATTTTTCATCAGGCAGCTCACGCCATCTCCCCCCGATCTCCTTGAGACGGCTCTCAATGGTGGCGCACGACAGATGCATCAGCAAGGCTGGCGCCTTGACCCGCTCGCACATCCGCTCACCACCCAACTGCTTGAATTCGAGCAGCTTCTCGTAAAAATCCCGGTGGCGGGGGTTGATCTCGATGAGGATGTCGGTGCATCCCTTCACGCGATACGAGTAGATATAAAGCAGATTGAACAGCGACGCGATAAGACGCTTTGAACGCGCAGAGGGATCAATGGCGAAGCGCCCGAACTCACACAGCTTGCGCCCCTGGGACCGAAGCCGGGCAGCCTCCATGCCATAGGTCTTGTCAAGTGCCAGCCCCGCCGGGGAATCCACGTTGACAGTCAGCGTTGCATAGACACGTCCGAACAATTCGGCGTTCATGGTGAGCTGATTCGGTTCATCCAGCGAGCCCAGCTGACCGTACCCTCGCCAGGCATACCGCTTTTGAATAAGCAACTCCGTCTCGCGCCGACGCTCCCCATCACGCATCAGCATCTTGATCCGGAACTTGTCCTGACGTTCGCTCGGCGCATCGACCTTCGGGTCATCTTCAGCGATGCACAAGGGATCGAACCGCCACGACTCCATGGCCGTTACCTCCGCGAGCGTCTGCGGAGCACGATCATCCTGAACAGGGAGTTTGGGCGGTTTTCGAAACATCATTGCTACTATACCGCGCCTTCCGTGCGCGGAATATGGTGTTGCCTTAAAGCCCACAGGACATGTTCCCTCACCATCGGGGACGGATCATCGCGACGGGACTCCAGCGCATGAACCGCCATCGGCACCCCGACAGCATTTCCCAGCGCAACCGCAATGTTTCGGGACCAGCGCTCGTAACCGATTCTATAGATAGGGCTACCTGTCATTCGCTCTTCGAAGATCACTTTCGACCACAGGAACAACTCTACCAGCCCGGCGCCATCTAGCCCATGCCGCGGTGTGAAATCAGCCACAGCGGCTGGGCGGGCAAAGCGGTTCCAGGGACAAACCAGCTGACAATCATCACATCCGTAGATACGATTACCGATCAGAGACCTGAACTCCTCAGGAATAGCGCCTTTCAGCTCAATCGTCAGGTACGAGATGCAACGCCTCGCGTCCACCCTGTAAGGTGCCACGATCGCACCCGTCGGACAAGCTGAAATGCACGACGAACAGTCTCCGCAGTGGCCGCGTGTTGCGGAATCGACAGGCAGCGGCAGGTCCGTGTAGATCTCGCCAAGAAAGAAGAACGACCCCGCCTGCCGCGATAACAGAAGCGTATGCTTTCCCCGCCAGCCCAGCCCAGCCTTTTCCGCCAACGCCACCTCCATGACCGGAGCTGAGTCTACGAAGACACGGTATCCATGCGGGCTTTCGACGGAAATCCGATCAGCCAGATGCTGTAGGCGTGCGCGCAACACCTTGTGATAGTCCCTCCCCAGGGCGTAACGGGACACATAGGCCGTCTCGGGGCGCTGCAAGACCTCGTCCGCATCCGCGCCGCCGAGATAGGACATCCGAACCGAGATGACCCGGCGGGTGCCGGGCACAAGCTCAGCCGGCCTGGACCGTTTCAGCCCGTGTTTGTACATATAATCCATTTCCCCGTGGCAGCCTGCATCCAGCCAGGCCAACAGCCCAGCCTCGGCTCCCCCGAGATCGATATCGGAAATACCGACCTCGTCAAAGCCGAGCTCCAGCCCCCAAGCCTTGATGCTGGCAGCCATCGCCGCCATATCACCCTGCCCACCGGAAAGTTTATCGTGCCCCCAGTTCATTCTATTGATGATAGCGGCCCGACGGCCACCGTGCACCTCCCGGATGAAAAAGCGACCCTCGCAGTCGGCGAACGCCTCGCCCAAGCCCTCCCCGACCGACTGACGATTTACCTTGTTGGCGACTTGGGCGCCGGAAAAACAACCCTATGCCGGGGTCTGCTTCGCGGCCTCGGATACTCCGGCAAGGTGAAGAGCCCGACATATAATTTGGTCGAATCGTATAAAGATTCTAGAATAGTCGTATATCACTTTGATTTTTATCGGTTCGCAGATGCAAGCGAGTTTCTTGAAGCAGGCCTTGAAGAGTATTTCGAAGGTTCGGGGGTCCGCCTCGTGGAATGGCCGGACCGCGCCAAACCCTTTCTTCCTGCGGCCGACCTGGAAATCCGTATACAGATCGACGGTGGGGGTGGGCGGACACTCACTCTTTTGCCGCTGAGCCCGAAGGGAAGGACATGTCTTCACGATCTGGATTCAAGTTCAGCCGAGCAGACCTGACATTGGCGGGTCCAGGCCCGATGACTCGCCGACGCCTCCTTGGTTCGGCGGCCGCCAGCCTTCTGCTGCTCGTCAGCCGGTCCGCTCGGGCCGCTCCGGCATCAGTGCTTGCCGTCCGCGTCTGGCCCGCCCGGGACTACACCCGGATAACCCTTGAGAGCCGACAACCCCTCGTATTCAGCCACCATTCGGTACGCAATCCTGAGCGACTGGTAGTGGACCTGGAGGGGCTGGAGCTCAACAGCGTTCTGCAGTCCCTGTCTGCCAAGATCACTGGCCAGGATCCCTACATCCAGTTGATTCGCGCCGGGCAGAACCGCCCGGGCGTGGTTCGACTCGTCATCGACCTCAAGACCGAGGTTGTACCCCAGGTCTTCACCCTAAAGCCGATTGGCGACTACGGTTATCGCCTTGTCCTCGATCTCTACCCCACCGAACCTGTGGACCCGCTGCTCGCCTTGCTCGAGAAGCTATCTCCCGAAGAGGCCGCGGCCGGCGGCGCAACGCCACCGGCGGTCGTGGGAAAAGCCGAAGAACGACAACCCAGACGCCCCCCTGAGGCGGAGCGGAGGATGGAGCCGCAGAAACGCGAAACCCCGACTGAGCGTAACCACAGACCCGCCAGCGACGACGAACCCGTGGTGAACCGATTGATCACCATCGCCATCGACCCTGGTCATGGCGGTGAAGATCCCGGAGCAGTAGGTGCCGCGGGCAGTTTCGAGAAGCACGTCACCCTCTCCGTCGGACGACGGTTGAAAGCACGCATCGATGCCGAGCCCAATATGCGTGCGATGCTGACCCGCGACGCTGACTACTTCGTGCCCTTGCAACAGCGCGTTGCCAAGGCTCGCCGGGTACAGGCCGATCTCTTCGTATCGATCCATGCCGATGCTTTCATCAGCCCCACGGCGCGGGGCAGCTCAGTGTTCGTGTTGTCCGACAAGGGAGCGTCGAGCACAGCGGCCCGCTGGCTCGCTCAAAAGGAAAATGCCGCAGACCTGATCGGCGGCGTGAATCTCGGCGTAAAGGACAGCCATTTGGCGCGCACCCTGCTGGATTTGTCTCAGACAGCGGCCATCAATGACAGCCTGAAAGTCGGCAAGGCCGTCCTTGGAGAACTCGGTGGCATCAATCGTCTGCACAAGGGTGAGGTTGAACAGGCCAGCTTTGCCGTCCTGAAGGCACCCGACATCCCGTCGATCCTGATCGAGACGGCGTTTATCTCGAATCCTGAAGAGGAAGCCCGCCTGAACGACGAGGCCTACCAGGACCGTATGGCCGAAGCAATCCTGCGCGGATTGAGGCGTTACTTTGCCAAGAACCCGCCGCTGTCCAAGTCCAAGCTCGCAAGTCTCAACTGACGCCCTCGCCACTGCATCTCAACGGATACACACCTTGCGCACCTGTTTGAGGTCAGTAACGCCGGCCAGGACCTTCTCGATACCATCCTGCCGCAAGGTCCGCATTCCCTCGTCGAGGGCGGCGGCGAGGAGTGCAGACACCCGTGCCCGTTCCTGGATGAGGGACTTGATGCGATCAGAACCGACCATGAGTTCGTGCAGACCGAGCCGCCCTTTGTACCCGCCATTGCACTGATCGCAACCCACCGCTTCATATAGCCTAAAGCGCCCCTTGTCGTCAGCGTAGCGCTGGCGCCAGCCCGCCAAAATCTGCTCCCGCGCCGCGAGGGGGTCGTCTGTGAAGGCAGGGGTCTGGCGCAGATCCTCGCAATATTCGTCCAGCATGTTGCGAATTTCGTCTTCGCCGGGGTGATATGACTTCTTGCACTTGCCGCAGAGGCGTTTGGCCAAGCGTTGCGCAAGAATGCCGAGCAGCGCATCGGCAAAGTTGAAAGGATCCATGCCCATATCCAGCAAGCGGACGATGGACTCCGGCGCACTGTTGGTATGGAGGGTGCTAAACACAAGATGGCCTGTTAGCGAGGCCTCGAGACCGATTGACACTGTCTCCTTATCTCGCATTTCCCCAACCATGATCACATCGGGGTCAGCACGCAGGAACGAGCGCATCACAGTCGGGAAATCCAGACCCGCCTTACGATTAACCTGCACCTGACGCAGCCCCTTCTGGGTGATTTCCACAGGGTCCTCGGCGGTCCAGATCTTGGTCTCCGGCGTATTGATATGGCCGAGGATGGAATGCAGGGTGGTCGTCTTCCCGGAGCCAGTGGGGCCACACACAAAGAAGATGCCATAGGGCTTGGCAATGGTCTGCCGGAGTCGATCATAGTTGCCTTCCAGCAACCCCAGCTTGTCCAGCGGCAAGGGTTCGCTGTTGGCCAGCAGACGCATGACCACATCCTCCAGCCCGCCGGTGGTCGGCACTGTAGCGACCCGCAGCTCAATGTCGAGGGGTCCGAAGCGCCGGAACTTGATCTTTCCATCCTGGGGCTTGCGCCGCTCCGAGATGTCCAGATCGCACATGATCTTGATGCGCGTGACAATCGGGTTCCGGTAGCTTGAAGGGACTTCGATATACGGAGTCAGCGAGCCATCACGGCGGAAGCGGATCTGCGTCTTCTCCTTACCTGGGCGCGGTTCGATGTGAATGTCGGAGGCACCCTGGCGGTGAGCGTCGATGATGATGCGGTTGACCAGCTTTACGAGTTCATTGTCTGCCGCGGCGGAAACGTCCTCGGCGATGGGGTTGCCTTCACCATCATCTTCCTGCATGTCCGACAGAAGCTCAGACACCGAAGCATCATCGGCCGCACTGCCACCGAAAAACTGGGCGACAGTCTGCATGAATTCCACTTGGGTGGTCACGCAGAACACGGGAGTCGCCTTGGGAAAGACGTTCTGCACGACGCGCGAAGCAATGGCCTGCTCGGGGTCGGTCACCAGCGTGAGCAGGCCCTCGGGGTTCTCCTCAAGCGGAAGCCACTGGGCCTGCTGGACGTAGTCGCGCTTCAGATTCCGGAGCAGATCCAGAGGTTTGACGCGATCCGCTCGAAAGGGCTCGTAAGGAACGCCAAAAAACCTGGAGATTGCACTTCCGATGTCCACCGGCTTGAGCTTGTATTGCTCGAGAAGGAGCGCCTCCAGGGAGAGCCCCTGCTCCCGGGCCAGACTTGTAGCAGCCTCAAGCTCCGCGCTGGTGAGCTTGGCGTCATTGACCAAGCCCTCGTACTTGGACTTGGGCTGCACCAAGGCATGACGGCGCTGCGCGAATGCAACGGCAAGCGTCTGCCCCAGCCCTTGGATTCCCTCCTCCGCGATAGCCGAGAAGACCTCTCCACTCCGTGTGTTGATGAGCTGTATCACCCCGAGGACATCACCGGTCTCGGCGCTGGCAATGGGAGCCACGAGCATCTGATGGCAACGGTAGCCCGTGCGCTCATCAACCTCTTTTCGGAACTCCATGCGCATCGAGATCGCCTTCAGTTCCTGCTCGTCGTAGGCGTCATGGATGTTGAGCATCTGCCCGGTAAGGGCAACGTAGCCCGCCACACTGTTCTCGGCAATCGGCAAACGTATGGTACGAATGCTGTGCAAACCCGTCTTGACCCGGGACGAGATCGTGGTCTTGCTCTCATCAACCACGTATATGGTCAATCTGTCCGCTGCAAACAACGAGCAGATGTCCGTGGAAAGCTCGAACATGATCTCGTCAATGTTTTCAGTCGCATGAATACGGTTGGTAACCGTCTGAAGCCCCTTGAAGAAGGCCAGGCGACTGGCTACATCACTCGCACCGCCCTTATTGATACTGCTCATGTTGGATCGGGTTCCGGGAAAGTGGTCCCCCGCAGCGCGGGGACGGGATGTTGGAACGGTATCTCGATATCACACCGAGCCCGCGAACAAAGGGTCTAGAGCACCAACTCCAACCCGTTATAGAGCGCACGGGGGGAAAAACGACCGCAGTAGCTCAAGATCTCGTCCAAGGTCGTCTGGGCGCGACTGGGTTTGAGGTGGGTGATCCACACCTCGGGATTGGACGTAACCCGCTCAAGGAAGACGGCCAGCAGACTCGGACAAAGGTGGCGCGAGGCCAATGCCAGATCGTGCAGCGCGTCTGGGAACGCGGTCTCGACGATAAGGTAACGTAGATCGGGAATATCGTTTATCGCCGCGATCAAGGGCTCTGAATACGTAGTGTCGCCAGAAAAGACCAGGCTCCCGCCCTCACACGACACCTGATAGGCAACCGCGGGAACGGTATGCAGCGCAGGCAGGGCCTTGATCTGCCGCCCACCGCCCAGTTTGGCAACCTCGCCGACCCGCATTTCCTGAAAGCGCAGAAAAGGATTGTGCCGATCCGGTATGGACGAAAAATCGGGCCACACCAACCAGTTAAAGATATGGGAGCGCAGGATGCGCAAGGTTTCCGGCGACCCATGAACCACGATGGGCATGGAGCGGCCTTCGCCAACCGTGTCCACCAACAGCGGAATCATCGCAATGTGGTCCAGGTGTGCATGGGTCACGAAGACGTGATCAATCTTCAGGAGTTCATCGTACTCCAGATCACCAACCCCGGTGCCTGCATCGATCAGGATGTCATGATCGACCAGCAGTGACGTAGTGCGCTGGTTGCGCCCTCCGATTCCGCCACTGCACCCCAGAACCCGCACCTTCATCTTGTATCCATGGATTTCCGCAAGAGGGGCAACTGGATGGCATGCCCGGATACCGAAATATGATCCACTGCCAGAGCATCAGAATACGACCCGGCGAGAGTGCCTGACGTCAGAAATATCACGCTTCAGTATCAACGAATCGCAATCACTGCTAATTTTGAACAGTCTGGGAAAAGAATTCCATCTTCACGCCCGCTATCTCGATTATGTCATGATCATTCAGGCGATGCGCCTGGGCATCAAGAGAGTGCCCATTAACCACGGGGAACACGGTGCCCTCGACGTGCGTGATGAAATAACCATGGGGACGGCGGGTGATCACCGCCACCTGAGTTCCCGGTTTGCCCAGTGTGGTCAGGGACTTTGACAACTCCAGTGTCCGACCGGCATGGGTTCCGCTGAGAATCTGGATCATCCCGACAACGCTGGCGACAGGCGCAGCCGCCGCAGCCTCGACCGGGGGAGCACCGCTGGCGGGGGCATCAGCGGCAACAGCGGCACCAAACGACACCGCCTCGTCATGCTCCGAGCCACCCGTATTTTGCTCCGCAAGAAACTTGAGACGGTATTTACCCAGCTCCACCACGTCGTTGTTCTGCAGAACATGCTTCTTGACCGGCTGGCCGTTCACGTAAGTCCCGTTGGTACTGTTCAGATCCTCGAGAAAGGCATCGTTGAGAATGGTGACTATCGCAGCATGCTCACCGCTGATGGCCAGATTGTCGATCTGGATATCGTTATGGGGCTTGCGGCCGATGGTCGTACGCTCCTTTTCAAGGGGCATCTCCTTCAGAACCAGACCATCCATGCTCAAAATCAACCTGGGCATTGCTTTTCCTATCCGAAACGAGCCTTAACCGAGTTCTGTACCAAGCCGCACAGATGTACAGGACGACACAACGATGACCGACACATTATCCATCCCCCCCCGATCATTAGCCAAATCAACCAGATGCTTTGCCGCAACCGGGGGACTGCCACCCAAGGTGGCCAGCACCTCCGCAATATCGGGCTCCGTGACCATGTCGGTGAGGCCATCAGAGCACAACAAGTAATGATCCTCGGGCTCCAGCGGAAACGCGTCCACATCAGGGACAACCTCCGCCTCCACTCCGATCGCCCTGGTGAGCAGTCCGCGCAGGGCCGCCGGGCCCTCCGATGCGGATTCAATCATGCCCGCGTCGCACTGCGCCCGCAATACGCTGTGATCGCGCGTGAGGCACTCCAGAACATCTCCCCGCAGTCGATAAAGCCGCGAGTCACCCACATGAGCGACAAGCAGAACGCCGTCGGCGCGAAAACACCCGGCAACGAGTGTACTACCCATGCCACGCAAGCTTGGGTCACGGCGCGCTGCCATGAACACCGCCCGGTTGGCGAGATAAACCGCGTGCCGCAGGTCGTCCTCGACAAGACTGTCGCCTGCAACCGGGCTCAGCCGCTCCATCCACGCCTGCACTGCCATCCGGGAGGCCTCCGCGCCCCCCGCATGCCCCCCCATGCCATCGGCCAGGACCACAAGCCCGCGCATCTCATCGCAGGCCACGCAGTCTTCATTGCGCAAGCGCACCTGCCCGACATGGGAAGCCGCCGCCATCCGCCAGTTAAACTTCCCTTTGCTCACGCTGAACATTCCGTCACAACCGGGACTAACGACACTTTACCCGAGTCGGATCGCAGGCAAGTCGCATTCACAAAAGCCGGGCTCACAAATAAAAACCGCGCCCGGGCATCAGCGCGGGCGCGGCACATATCGAGCTTGGAAAGCCGTTACAGCATGGCCTTCAGCAGCTTCGCCATCTCGGACGGGTTACGCGTTACGGTGAAGCCACACTCTTCCATGATGGCGAGCTTGGCATCGGCCGTATCGGCACCGCCGGAGATCAGCGCACCAGCATGGCCCATGCGCTTGCCCGCGGGGGCAGTCACACCGGCGATGAAGCCGACGATCGGCTTCTTCATGTTGGCCTTGCACCACATGGCGGCTTCAGCTTCGTCAGGACCACCGATTTCGCCGATCATGATGACCGCATCGGTATCCGGATCGTCGTTGAACATGCGCATGATGTCGATGTGCTTCAGACCATTGATCGGGTCACCACCGATACCGACTGCGGAAGACTGGCCCAGACCGATTTCGGTCAGCTGGGCAACAGCTTCGTAGGTCAGGGTGCCGGAGCGGGAAACCACGCCGATGCGACCCTTGCGGTGGATGTGACCCGGCATGATGCCGATCTTGATTTCATCGGGAGT
>JAEUNV010000600.1 GCA_016790385.1 Zoogloea sp. | reverse complement strand
TTGTCAGGCATAGGCCGGTTTGGGTCGGGACTTGAGGCGGTAGTCGACAAACACGTCGGCCCCCAGCAGGAAGAACAGCAGCATCCCCTGGAACAGCCCGGTGATGGCCGCCGGCAACTGCAACGCCACCTGGGCGGCTTCACCGCCGAGATACAGCAAGGCCATCAACAGGCCGGCCAGCACGATGCCGATGGCGTTGAGGCGGCCCAGGTAGGCCACGATGATGGCGGCAAAACCGTAGCCCGGCGAGATGTTGAGGTTGAGCTGGCCCACCGGGCCGGCCACTTCGCCCACCCCGGCCAGCCCGGCGGTGAGGCCCGACAGCACCAGGCTGACCCACACCGTGCGGTTGGCCGAGAAACCCGCATAACGGGCGGCGGCGGGGGCCAGACC
Source organism: Zoogloea sp. (assembly GCA_016790385.1). Classification (GTDB taxonomy): domain Bacteria; phylum Pseudomonadota; class Gammaproteobacteria; order Burkholderiales; family Rhodocyclaceae; genus Zoogloea. Next base: position 3,727 of record JAEUNV010000600.1, on the reverse strand, counting down.
GCCCACCGTGAGCTGGTAGGCCAGAAAGCTGCGCGAGGTGAAGATCCAGAAGGCCACGGAGGCGACGGCGGCGATCAGGATGGCGGCGTTGACCCGCATGCCCTCGAACCAGGGGGCGAACAGGGCCGGGTCGCCGAACATGATGGACTGGGGGAAGTTCATGCCTTCCGGGTCACGCCAGGGGCCATTCACCATGTAGGACAGGGCAAAGGTGGCCACGTAGGCGAGCATCAGGGTGGTGAGGGTTTCCTGGGCGTTGAAACGGGTGCGCAGCAGGGCCGGGATGGCCCCCCACAGGGCGCCGCCGATGGCCCCGGCGATGACCATCAGGGGCAGCACCCACCAGGCATCCACCCCGTCGAAGGCGATGGCCACGCCGCCCCCGGCCAGGGCGCCCATGATGAGCTGGCCCTCGGCGCCGATGTTGTAGATGCGCGCCCGGAAGCCGATGGCCAGACCCTGGGCGATGAGGATCAGCGGCCCGGCCTTGACCATCAGCTCGCTCCAGCCGTTGCCTGAGGACAGGGGCTGGACGAAGAACACGCCAAAGGCCTCGACCGGGTTCTTGCCCAGGGACAGAAAGAGCAGGGAGCCGACGGCGAGGGTCAGGCCGATGGCGATGAGGGGCGCCAGCAGGCGCATCGGCGTTGAGGGCGTGGGGCGGGGTTCAAGCAGCGGCATGGGCGGGCTCCCGGGTGTCGGCGGCGGAGAACAGGCCGGACATCTGCATGCCGATCTTCTCGGCGTTGGTCTGCGCCTTGGGTACGGCTTCGGACAGGCGCCCTTCGGCCAGTACGGCGATGCGGTCGCAGATCTCGAAAAGTTCTTCCAGCTCTTCGGAAATGACCAGGATGGCCACCCCCTCGCGGGACAGGTCGATCAGGGTCTGGCGCAGGAAGGCGGCGGCCCCTACATCCACGCCCCAGGTCGGCTGGGCGACGACCATGGCAATGGGTTTCTGCATGATCTCCCGGCCGACGATGAACTTTTGCAGGTTGCCGCCGGAGAGGCTGCGCGCGGCTGCGCCGGGCCCGCCGCAGCGCACGTCGAAGCGCTCGATGCAGGTCTTGGCAAACGCCCAGGCCGCCTTGGGGCGCAGAAAGCCCTTCTTCACCAGACCCATCCCGTGGGCCGACAGGGTGGCGTTCTCGGCCAGACTCATGGGGGGCACGGCGCCCCGGCCCAGGCGTTCCTCCGGCACAAAGGTCAGGCCCTGCTTGCGGCGGCGGCCGGCATCGAGGTGCCCTACCGGCTTTCCGGACAGGATCACCGTATCGGCGGGGCCGGTTGTTTCTCCGGACAGGGCCGCTAGCAGCTCCGCCTGACCATTGCCCGAAATCCCGGCAATCCCCAGGATCTCGCCACGCCGAACTTCGAGGGCGATGTCCTTGAGGCGCGTGCCGAAGGGGTCGTCGGGTTCGTGGGACAGGCCGCGAACCGTCAGCGCCGGTGTGGCTTCGCCGGTGAAGGCCGGCACGTCGCACACCGGAAGCTCACGGCCGATCATCATCCGCGCCAGGCTGGCGGGGGTTTCTTCGGCGGGGGTCGCGGTGCCCGTGACCTTGCCGCCGCGCATCACCGTGGCGCTGTGGCACAGGCTCTGGATCTCGTGCAGCTTGTGGCTGATGTAAAGAATGCTGACCCCCTCCGAGGCCAGTCGGCGCAGGGTTTCAAAGAGCTTCTGCACGGCCTGGGGGGTGAGCACCGAGGTAGGCTCGTCGAGGATCAGCAGCTGGGGTTCCTGAAGCAGGCAGCGCACGATCTCGACCCGCTGGCGCTCACCCACCGAGAGGCTATAGACCAGCCGGTCCGGGTCGAGGGGCAGACCGTAGCGGGTGGATACCTCCTTAACCCGCGCGGCGAGGTTTTTCAGATCGAAGGGCTCGTCCAGGGCCAGGGCGATGTTCTCGACCACGGTCAGGGTCTCGAACAGGGAGAAGTGCTGGAACACCATGCCGATGCCGAGCCGGCGGGCCTCGGAGGGGTTGGCGATGACCACCTCGCGCCCGTTCCACTGGATCTGCCCGGCGTCGGCCTGGACCGCGCCGTAGATGATCTTCATCAGGGTGCTCTTGCCGGCGCCGTTCTCGCCGAGCACGGCGTGGATCTCGCCGGGACCGACCTTGAGATGCACGCCATCGTTGGCCACCACGCTGGGGTAGCGTTTGGTGATGCCGGTGAGTTCGAGGCGGAGCGTTCCCTCGGGCGGGCCGCTGAAGGGGGGAGGAGATGTGCTCACGGGCGGGCTCCGGAAAGGAGGAAGGGGGTGATCGCCACCGGTCGAACAGTCCGGGCCACAAGCTGGCGGGCTTCGCGCACCTGGAGCAGTTGGGCGGCGACCGAGGCGGCAATGACCGCCGGCTGCTTGCTGTTGATGCCGGGGATGCCGATGGGGCAGGTCATGTCGAGAAGGCGCTGGGGCTCCAGGCCGCGGGCGATGAGGCGGTGCTCGAAGCTGGCGCGCTTGGTGGCCGAACCGATAAGGCCGAAGTAGGCGAAATCGTGGCGGGTGAGGATGGCCTCGCTCAGGCTGAAGTCCAGGCTGTGGTCGTGGGTCAGGACCAGGAAGTAGCTGCCGGCCGGCGCGTCGTAGATCTCGGCGGCGGGGATGTCGGTCGTGACGGTGAACACCCCTTCGGGGACGGTCTCGGGGAAGATGTCGTCCCGGGTATCCACCCAGGTGATTTGGGCGCCCAGCGGGGCCAGATTGCGGACGATGGCTTCGCCCACATGCCCGGCGCCGAAGAGCACCACCGGGAAACGGGTGGTGGCCACCTGCTGCTCGAACTGCCAGTGTCCGCCATCCGACCAGAAATGGGCGGGGTCGCCCTTGCCCGGGTCTTGGTCGACCAGGGACCACAGGCTGCCTTCGTCTCCCGACACCAGCCGGCGCTGCAAGGTGTCGCCGCCGGCCACGGCTTCGGCGCGGGTGCGCCAGATGGCGGCATCGCGCACGTCGATGCGTTCCAGCGCCAGCCACACCACGCCGCCACAGCATTGCCCCAGCGAGGCACCGAGGGCAAAGCGCATCAGGCGCGGCGGGCCGCCTTCCACCAGCAGTTCCCGGGCGGTGGTGCTGGCCAGCCATTCCAGGTGGCCGCCGCCAATGGTGTCGGCGGTGCTGGCGCGGCCCACCAGCATGGCGGCGCCGGCCTCCCGGGGGGTCGAGCCATCGGCCCGCACAACGGTGACGAGCACCGCGGGTTGGCCGGCTTCCAGCCAGTTGGCCAGGGTATGGAGCCAGTCGTTCATGGTGACACCTCCTGCTGAGTTGGCGTGGCCGTGAATCGGGGGGCGGGGGTCATAGCGTGCCTCCGCTGAGTGCCTTGAGGATGGCTTCCGGCGTGGCCGGTGCGTCCAGCCTGGGTCGGGCGCCTGGGCCGAGGGCCGCGGCCACTGCGTCACGCAGGGCGAAGAACACCGAGAAGGCCAGCATCAGCGGCGGTTCGCCGACGGCCTTGGAGCGGTGGATGCTGTCTTCCACGTTGTCGTTGTCGAACAGGGCGACGCGGAAATCCCGCGGCAGGTCGGAAACGGCCGGGATCTTGTAGGTGGAGGGGGCGTGGGTGGCGAGGCGGCCGTCGTCTGTATAGACCAGCTCTTCGGAGGTGAGCCAGCCCATGCCCTGGATGAAGCCGCCTTCGATCTGGCCGATGTCCAGGGCCGGATTGATGGAGCGGCCCACGTCGTGGAGGATGTCCACCCGCAGCACCTTCGATTCGCCGGT
>JAEUNV010000598.1 GCA_016790385.1 Zoogloea sp. | reverse complement strand
GCATGCGCTGGGCCTCAAGACCGCCCAGGGCCTGACCCTCACCGAAGGCTTCTACTGGAACCGCGACGCCAAGACCCGCGCCTGGTCGCGCCGCTTCTTCGAGCGCGCCAAGAAGATGCCGAGCATGGCCCACGCCGGCGTCTATTCGTCCGTCCTCAATTACCTGAAGGCGGTGGAAAAGACCGGCACCGATGATGCGACGACGGTCATGCAGCAACTCAAGTCGGCCGACATCGACGACGGCCTGTTCAAGGGCCGCATCCGCGCCGACGGCAAGTTCGCCCACGACATGCTGCTGCTCGAAGTGAAGAAGCCCGCCGAATCCACCGAGCCCTGGGATTACTACCACGTCCGCGGCGTGATCCCGGCGGCCGACGCCGCCCTGCCCCTGGGTGAATCCAAGTGCAAGCTCGTTGCCCAGCGCTGAACGCCGCCAGCCCCAGGAGATAGACATGAAATTCGATCCCATCCTGCTCGCGCCCCGCATGGCACCCATGAAGGCGGCTGGTTTCTGGCCGGACGAAACCATTGAACAGCCGCTGCGCCGTGCGCTCGAGCAGTGCCCCGACAAGACCGCCGTGGTGAGCTACAGCGCCGCTGAGGCGACGCCGGTGCGCCTCAGTTACCGGGAGCTTGACGCCCGGGTCGACCGGGTTGCCCGCGGCCTCGTCCGCCTGGGCGTCGGGCGCAGTGACGTGGTCACCTTCCAGCTGCCCAACTGCTGGGAGTTCATCGCCCTGTCGCTGGCCTGCGTGCGCATCGGTGCCGTGGCCAATCCGGTGATGCCGATCTTCCGCCAGCACGAACTCAGCTTCATGCTCAACTTTGGCGAGAGCAAGGTCTTCGTCGTGCCCAAGGTGTTCCGCGGCTTCGACTACGAGGCCATGGCCCGCAGCATGCTGGACGGCCTGCCCCATCTGCGCCACCTCGTGGTACTGGGCGGCGACGGGGAGAACAGCTTCGAGTCCGCCCTGATGCGCGACGATACCCCGCCTATCGAGGGGCCGGGCCTGGCGCCCGACGACGTGCTGCTGCTGATGTACACCTCCGGCACGACGGGGGAGCCCAAGGGGGTGATGCATACGTCCAACACCCTGCTCTCCAATCTGCTGGCCTACGGCAGGACGATGGAGCTGGGGCAGGGCGATGTCATCCTCGGCGCCTCGCCCATGGCGCACCTCACCGGTTACGCCTATCTGGCCATGCTGCCGCTGATCCTCAACGCCACCACCGTGCTCCAGGACATCTGGGAAGCCCGCCGGGCACTCCAGATCGCCTGCGCCGAAGGAGTCACCTTCAGCATGGCCTCGACCCCCTTCGTGGCTGACCTGTGCAATGCCGTCGAGGCCGGCGAGCCGACCACGCCGGGCTTCAACAAGTTCTGCTGCGCCGGCGCGCCCATTCCGCCGGTGCTCATCGAGCGGGCCGCCGGTATCCTGGGCATGCGCCTGTGCTCCGCCTGGGGTATGACCGAGAACGGCGCCGTCACCGTCACCGAGCCCTCGCGGGCGATGGACAAGTCGGGCGAATCCGATGGCCGCCCCCTGCCGGGCATGGAGCTCAAGGTGGTGGACGCCAACGGCAACAGCTTGCCGGCAGGGGAAAGTGGCTCGCTGCTGGTGCGTGGCGCGTCGCTCTTTGGCGGCTACCTCAAGCGCCCGCAGCTCAACGCCACCTCGGCCGACGGCTGGTTCGACACCGGCGACGTGGCCACCATCGACGCCGAGGGCTACATCCGCATCACCGGCCGCACCAAGGACGTGGTGATCCGCGGCGGCGAGAACATTCCGGTGGTCGAGATCGAGAACCTGCTCTACCAGCATCCGGCCATCGCCGTGGTGGCCATCGTCGGCTACCCGGACCGCCGCCTGGGCGAGCGGGTCTGCGCCTTCGTATCCGTCAAGGAGGGGGCGAGCTTCAGCTTCCAGGAGATGGTCAGCTACCTGGAGGGCCGCCAGGTGGCCAAGCAGTACTGGCCCGAGCGCCTGGAGATCGTGGACGACCTGCCCCGCACCCCCAGCGGCAAGTTGCAGAAGTTCAAGCTGCGGGCCATTGCCAAATCCTTTGGCGA
>JAEUNV010000594.1 GCA_016790385.1 Zoogloea sp. | reverse complement strand
CGACACCCTCACCAATCCTCCGCCGCCGCCTTCCCGCGGAAACAGCCGGGCACCCATCCTCGTCTTCCTGCCCGGGATCATGGGCAGCAACCTGGACGCCGACCAGGAGCGCGTATGGCTCTCGCCTCTCGGTATTGCCCGGGGCGCCCTGAGCCGGATCGCGATGGACGGCAAGACCAAGGTGACGCCCTCCGGGCTGCTGGGCATGGCCTATGGCAAGCTCATCAAGCGGCTGGCCCAGAACCACGAAGTCCGGCTCTTTCCCTACGACTGGCGCCAACCCCTGATGACGCTCGGCAAGCAGTTCGCCGACTGGCTGAGCAAGCTCCTTGACGAAAACCCCGATGTTCCGGTGCGCATCCTGGCGCACAGCATGGGCGGCCTGGTGGTTCGGGCCGCCATTGCCCACGACACGACCCTGTGGGAAAAAGTCATTGCCCGGAAGGACAGCCGGCTGGTGATGCTCGGCACGCCCAACCATGGCGCCCATCTGTTTGTTCATACGCTGCTGGGCCAGTCCGACACCGTTCGCCTGCTGGCACGGATGGATCTGCGCCACAGCATGCAGGACGTCCTCAACATCATCGCCGGCTTTCCCGGCGCCATCCATCTGTTGCCGGCACCGGTCGGAACAGACAGCAACGACCACTACTACAAAGAGAAAACCTGGGACCGCCTGGCTGCCAACAACAATGACTTCTGGTTCGGCAGCAAACTCGGTGGCAAGCCGACACAAGCGGTACTCACTGTAGCCAAATCATTCTGGAAAAAGGTGTCCGACACCGACTGGGTCGGCAAGGCATCTGATCGCATCGCCTACATCTACGGCCAGAGCGACAACACCCCCTGCGGCATCGTCGAACAGGCGGGCCAGGGTGGCATCGTGTTGCGCGGGACGCCCGAGGGCGACGGCTCGGTCACCTGGGCCTCCGGCCAACTGCCCGGCCTGCCCGCCGACCGTAGCTGGCTGATGCCCGTGGATCATATGGGCCTGACCAGCACCGAAGCCCACTTCGACGACATCGAGTCCCTGCTCGACCGCGGTATCCCGCGTTCGCTCGGCCCGCTTCCCGCAAGCCGCGGCGCGGGGGCCAGAGCAGAGCGCGACTATCGGGCCGGGCCGCCTGAAGGTTTCCCCTCCCCCGCCGAAGCCCAGGCCCGGCTGCTCGGCGGCCGCCTGCGCCCCGAGGTGCCACGCAGCAAGAACCGCCGTTTAAAAGTGACCGTCAAGGCGATGGACCTGCGCTTTGTACACATCCCCGTGCTCTGCGGCCACTACCGGGGCGACCCGATTGCCGGCGCCGAGGGGGTGATCGACCGCTATCTGGTCCGGGGTGCGCTCCGCCAACGTCAGCAGCTTGGCATCCATACGGGCGAGCTCGGCAACGCCTCCATTGTGCTGATGCCGCGCAATACGGCTGAACGCCACCGCCAGACCGGGCGCGGCGCCGTGGTGGTGGGCCTGGGCGAGATGGGCAGGCTCACCGCCGGAGGCGTCACCGAGGCCGTGCGCGGGGGGGTGCTGCGCTACCTCCTCCATGCGGCTGACCGCTACGGAGAAGAGCAAGCCGGAACGCAAACCGGCGACGCCTCATCCCAACGCGCCCCCCTCCACCTCAAGCTGGCATCGCTCCTGGTCGGAACCAATTCGGCACTGCAACTCGATGTGAGGGAATCGGTGAAGGCGGTGGTGCTTGGCGTCCTGCTCGCCAATCGGGATTTCGCCAATGGCGACGGCACGCCGAATGGGGATTCCAATGCCCGTCGCGCCCTGGTCTCCGAACTTCAGTTCATCGAAGTCTTCCTCGACAGCGCCACCTCCGCCGCCCACGC
>JAEUNV010000593.1 GCA_016790385.1 Zoogloea sp. | reverse complement strand
GGGAGGGCGTGACGGGTCGTCAGTCATGAAATCAGTATACATGGGAAATTTTCCCATTTAAAGTAATTGTTGCACCGGCCGTAATCAGCGAAATCATTTTATTTCGCAAAATCATCATATTTAACAAAGGAGATACCTCATGCATCGCCCCAGCCTCCATCTACTGACCGTGCTCGCCTGCCTCAGCACCGCCGCCCACGCCGAAAATACCCGGGCCTACATCGTCCAGTTCCAGGACTCGGCCGTGCAGGCGCCGGTCCGCAAGGCCGTGCGGGACAGCCGGATCGACAGCGATCCCCAGGGCTGGGGCTATGTGGATAGCCGGGTGGTCGAGCGCACCCAGGGCCTCGAGAGCCGCTACGGCGTCAAGGCCCGCCACGCCTTCAGCCAGGTCATGAAGGGCTTCGCCGCCGACCTGACCGACAGCCAGGTGGCCCGCCTCAAGGCCGACCCGACGGTGCTGGCCATCGAAGCAGACCAGCCCATGAAGGCCATCGCCCAGCTCACCCCGTGGGGGATCACCCGCACCGACGCCAGCCTGTCGTCCACCCTGGCCGGCAATGGCAGCGGCAGCATCGGAAACGTCAATGTGTATGTGATCGACACCGGCATCGCCACCCACCCCGACCTCAACCTGGTGCGCCATGTAAACCTCACCACCGACCGCAAGAACACCGACTGCAACGGCCACGGCACCCACGTGGCCGGCACCATCGGCGCCCGGGACGACAGCGGCTACGTGGTCGGCATGGCCCCCGGCGTGCGCCTGACCGGCGTGAAGGTGCTCGACTGTACCGGTGCAGGCACGACTTCCAGCGTCATAAAGGGGGTGGACTGGGTCGCCGCCAACGCCGTCAAGCCGGCAGTGGCCAACATGAGTCTCGGGGGTGGTGCCAGCACCATGCTCGACAATGCCGTGCTCAAGGCGGTCTCAGCCGGCGTGGTGTTCGCCATCGCAGCCGGTAACAGTGCGGTGGACGCCTGCACCCAGTCACCGGCGCGAGTCGGCGGCAGCCTGGCTGGCGCCCTGACCATTGCCGCCACCGACAGCGCCGATGCCGAGGCCAGCTTCAGCAACTACGGCAGCTGTATTGACCTTTGGGCTCCCGGCGTGGCGATCCCCTCCACCTATCTCAACAGCGGCATGGCCACCGCCTCCGGCACCTCCATGGCCAGCCCCCACGCGGCCGGCGCCGCCGCCCTTTACCTCTCCCGCTACACCACCGCCACCCCGGCCGGTGTGGAGGCCGCCCTGCGCCAGGCTGCCGTCACGCCGGGCACCCTCAGCAAGAACAGCCAGGCCGTGCGACGGCTGGACGTGATCGGGTTCTAAGGCCCGCGCCACGACCCCGCGCCACGGCTGTCTTTTTGGGTAGGCGGGCAGCACCGGCAGTACAATGCGGCCCCTGCCGACCGGGAAGCCCGCCATGCCCATCCACCTGCTGCCTGACCACCTGATCAACCAGATCGCCGCCGGCGAGGTGGTGGAGCGCCCCGCCTCGGTGCTCAAGGAGGTGCTGGAAAACGCCATGGACGCCGGCTCCACCGCCGTCGAGGTGCAGCTTGAGCAGGGTGGCGTGCGGCGCATCCGGGTGGCCGATGATGGCTGCGGCATCCCCAAGGATGAGCTGCCCCTGGCCCTGGAGCGCCACGCCACCAGCAAGATCGCCAGCCTGGACGACCTGGAGCGGGTGGGCACCATGGGCTTTCGGGGTGAGGCCCTGGCCGCCATCGCCGCGGTGTC
>JAEUNV010000573.1 GCA_016790385.1 Zoogloea sp. | reverse complement strand
CGGCCAGCGCCCTTCACGGAACAGCAGCCCGGCCATCATCTCGCGGGTGTAGCCGAGTTCAAGGGCATTGGGCTTGCGCAGGCGCATTGCGCCCTGCACCCAGTCCGAGCCGAAATGCAGATAGCGGACGCCGGAGGCTTCGCTGATATCGATGGGCGTATTCATGGATGAACCGGTGTATTCTGTAGTGCAGTGCAACAATGCCGCGGGGCGGCGTCCAGGATGGGAACATGAGCACTTTCGAACATTTCAACAACGAGCTTGCCTCCATTGATATGGAGATCGCCCGGCTGGCCCAGTTGTGCGGGATCCACATGCTCGAGCCGGGTGTTGCCGAAGCCGTGCTGCGTGGTGATTCGAGCCTTTGCAACGGTGACAATCCTGTTGCCTGGGAAAAACTGCGCGGATTGCTGGTCCTGCACTACCACGTCGTGAGTGAAGCGGCGGCCACGGACGGTATCGAGGCCGCGGCAGAGGGCGTGCGCAAGGCGCTGGAAAGCGTGCGCGAGCGAATGAACCCCAGGCAGCAATAGCACCGTCATTTCAGTCACCGGTCTTTGGCACATAGGGCCGGGCAATGGGGCGGAACAACCGCTTGCTGCCCGGCGTCACGTCCACCTTGACCCAGCCCATGAAGGGCGAGCCAAAGGTTTCCACGCGGGTGAAGTTGTCCACGGTCGAGCCGTCCTTCGGGTCGCGCAGGGGCGTGTCGATGCGATGCACGTGGCTGTCGCCATGAACCAGCAGGACCTGGCCCGAGAAGCGGCGCGTTTCGGCCAGTAGCTGGGTCAGCAGTTCCCGATAGGCGATCCGGCCCTTGCCGTCACCAAAATCCTCGATATCCGGGTTGGCCTGCATCACCAGCACGACACCCTCCAGCCCGGCGCCGCGGGCCTGGGCAAAGCCCGCCTCGATCCACGCCTTGACCGCCGCACTGCGCGCCAGGTATTCCGCCCCGGGTGCTTTCTTTCGTCCGTAGTTGTTGCCGCTGCCGGGCACGTTGAGCGTGAGGAAGAGCACCGGCCCGATCCGCCAGCGCTGGTGCTCCCGGTAGGCCGCAAACGCCGGGTCGTCGGCCTGGGTGTCCACGGTCATCGGGTACTGGCCAAGGGTCTTGCGGGGGTCGGTAAAGAACAGCGCGCGCAACTTTTCCAGGCGTTCCAGGGGGTCGTAGGCGCCGTTGCTGGTGCGGTGGCAGTCGGTCCAGTCATTGTCGCCGGGTACGAAGACGAAGGGATGGTAGCTCGTCCTGAACAGAGCCAGCCGATCGTCGAAGAGGGCATCGTCGCAGCGTTCCCCGCCGTTTTTGATGTCGCCGTCGTGGATCACCACTTTGAGGAGCTCGGCGTCCATCTCGGCGACCACCGCCGGCAGGTGGGCGCGCTCGAAGCGGTTGTAGGGCGTGTCACCCAGGACGCCAAAACTGAAGGGCTCGGCGGCGTGCCCCGCCAGCGCCGACAGGCTGGCGATCAGGGCGAGGGTGGCGCGGCGCAGGGCGGGCATCAACGGTTTCTCAGGCGCTCAGGCGCTTCAGTTCGTAGAGCGCCTCGAGGGCCTCCCGCGGGCTGAGGGCATCCGGATCGATCCCAGCCAGGGCGCCGAGCACCGGATGGCCGGGCAGCTCGGGCTCATCGGCGGGCAGGCTGGCGAACAGGTCGGCCTGGGGTCCGGCGGAAATCTCGCGGTTTTCCAGGGCGCGCAGGCGGCGCTTGGCATCCCGCACCACGGCACCCGGAATGCCGGCCAGGGCGGCGACTTCGATCCCGTAGCTCTGGCTGGCGGGGCCTTCCTCCAGGGCGTGCAGAAAGACGATGCCGTGGTTGTGCTCCACCGCATCCAGATGCACGTTGGCGCATTCCGGGTAGTCCTGGGCCAGGCGGGTCAGCTCGAAATAGTGGGTGGCGAACAGGGTCCAGCAGCG
>JAEUNV010000564.1 GCA_016790385.1 Zoogloea sp. | reverse complement strand
CCGGTAGTCGAGCCCGCGCAGGCCTTCGATGCGCAGGGCCTCGACTTCGCGCACCTTGAGGTAGGTATGCAGGGCCGCCGTGAAACTGAAGGGCGTGTTGCCGGTGTTGCTGACTTCCAGCTCCATGTCGAGGCGCCCGCCGCCGATGGAAATGCTCATCTCCGCCGCAAAGGCGTGGGGCCATAGGGCGCGCGTCTCGGCGTCATCGGTGAGTTGCAGGGTGGTGACGGCAAAATCCTTCCCGGCGCGGCTGCTGCCCACCTCCCAGCGCTTGTTGCGGGCAAAGCCATGCTTGGGCAGGGGGCCTTCCCCGGCGAACTGGGGGAAGCACAAGGGCACGCCGCCGCGAATGGCGGTGTGACCGTCGAAGATGGCCTTGGGGCTGAGGTAGAGGCGGTCTTCACCGCCGGCCGGCGTCCAGGACAGCAGCTGTGCACCGTGCAGGCTGATCAGGGCGACGGCGCCGTCGGGGGTTTGCAGTTTGATGACGGGCTGGCCGTGCAGCTCGGCCATTTCGATCGGGTCGGTCATGATTCCGGAGGGGGCGGGGTTACTGAGGGCGCGATGATAGCGCGGCCACTTCCCGGTGGCGGAAACAGTCGGTGGTGTGGTCGTTAACCAGGCCGGCGGCCTGCATGAAGGCATAGCAGATGGTGCTGCCGACGAAGCGGAAGCCACGCTTCTTGAGGGCCTTACTGAGGGTGTCGGAAAGGGCCGTGCTGGCCTGGGCTTCGGCCAGACTGCGCAGGCTGTTCTGGATGGGTTGCCCATCGACGAACCGCCACAGCCACGCATCGAAGCTGCCGAATTCCGCCTGGATGGCGAGAAATGCACGGGCGTTGTCGATGGTGGATGAGATCTTGAGGCGGTTGCGGACGATGCCGGGGTTCAGCATCAGCGCGGCCTGATCGGCCTCAGTGAAAACGGCAACGCTGGCCGGATCGAAGTTGGCAAAGGCTTGGCGATAGGTCTCGCGCTTACGCAATACGGTGATCCACGACAGCCCTGCCTGGGCGCCTTCGAGGGTGAGCAGTTCGAACAGCGCCCGGTCGTCGTGGAGCGGCACGCCCCATTCGGTGTCGTGGTAGGCCTGGTACAGGGGGTCATCCCCGCACCAGGCGCAGCGCACGGTCGTGGTGGCCACGTCGCCCATCATCAGCCCTGTAGCATCAGGGCGCCATGCTTGATGGTGTTGTCTTCCGGATCGTTGGTGAGCACGAAGCCCAGGCTCTGCACGAACTTGAGCATCCGATCGTTGTTGGACAGGAAGATGCCGGTCATGGCGTGGAGGCCACGGTTGCGCGCGGTTTCGATCAGCACGCCCATCAGGCGGCGGGCCAGACCCCGGTGCTGCCAGTCTTCGGCGACGACGATGGCGAACTCACAGGTTTCGCCGTCCGGATTCACGGCGTAGCGGGCCACGCCGATCTCCACCTCTTCGCCGTTCTCCTCGATGGTGGCCACGAAGGCCATTTCCCGGTCGTAGTCGATCTGCGTAAGTCGGGCAACCATGGCGGGAGGCAGCTCGCGCATGGTATTCATGAAGCGCAGGTACTTGGTTTCGGGCGTCAGTTTGCGCACGAATTCGACTTCGAGTTCGGCATCTTCGGGCTTGATCGGGCGGATGACGATATCGCCTTCGGGCATCGAGATCTTGGTGATCAGGTGCGACGGATACGGGTGGATCGCCATGTGATCGTAGCGGTCTGCCGTGGGGGCGATGTTATCCACCACGATGCGCGCATCCACCGCAACGGCGCCGTTCTCGTCCACGATCAGGGGATTGATGTCCATCTCGCGGATCCACGGCAGCTCGCACACCATTTCAGAGATGCGCAGCAGCACGAACTCCAGCGACTCCATGTCGATCGGCGGCATGTTGCGATATTCGCCGAGCAGGGTCGCCACGCGGGTGGATTTGATCAGATCCTGAACCAGGTAGTTGTTCAGCGGCGGCAGGGCGACGGCGCGGTCCTTCTGGATCTCGACGTGGGCGCCGCCTTCGCCGAAGGTGATCACCGGGCCGAAGACCGGGTCACGGAAGGCGCCGACCATCAGCTCACGGCCATAGGGCTTGAGGATCATCGGTTCGATGGCGACGCCGTTGATGATGGCGTCGGGACGCTTCTTCTTCACCTCTTCCAGGATCTCCTGGTAAGCGCTGCGCACGGCGGCGAGGCCACGCAGGTTGAGGCGCACGCCACCCAGTTCGGCCTTGTGGGTGATCGAGGGTGAATCGATCTTCATGGCCACGGGCAGGCCGAGTTCCTCGGCCAGCACCATGGCTTCGGTGGCCGAGCGGGCCACCACGGTCTGCGCGATGGGAATGCGGAACGCCGCCAGCAGGGCCTTGGATTCCATCTCGTTGAGGTTCTTGCGGCGCTCGGAAAGGGCGGTTTCGATGACCAGCCGGGCGCTCTCGACGGACGGAGGGTTGAGGTCGGAGGACAGGGAGCTGGGGGTCTGTATCAGCAGCTTCTGGTTGCGGTAATAGGCCGAGATGTGGCCGAACAGCTCGACCGCCGGTTCGGTGGTGCGGAAGGTGGGGATGCCGGCGGCCTCGAAGAGCTTGCGCCCTTCACGTACCTGCTCTTCACCCATCCAACAGGTAAACACGGGCTTGTCGGCGGAGCGCTCGATCTCGATGATCTTTTGGGCGACCTCCGTCGGCCGGGTCATGGCCTGGGGCGTGAGGATGGTGAGGGCGCCTTCCACGTTTTCGTCGGCCAGCACGATCTCGAGGGTCTTGGCGTAACGCTCCGGGTCCGCATCGCCGATGATGTCCACCGGGTTGCAGTGCGACCAGTTGGCCGGAAGGATTTCGTTGAGCTTGGCGACGGTGCCGTCGCTGAGCTGCGCCAGGGGAATGCGCAGGTCGGCGGCCCGATCGGCGGCCATCACACCCGGCCCGCCACCATTGGTGATCACGGCGAGGTGGTTGCCGCGCGGACGGAAATGGGAGAAGAGAGCGTTGGCCGCAGCGAAGAGTTGCCCCAGGGTATAGAGGCGGATCACGCCGGCGCGGCGCAGGGCTGCGTCGAACACGGCGTCTTCGCCCACCATCGCACCGGAGTGCAGCAAGGCCGCCTGGGAGCCGGCCGGGTGGCGGCCGACCTTGATCAGCAGCACGGGCTTGACCCGGGCGGCGGCGCGCAGGGCGCTGACGAAGCGACGGGCGTCCTTGATGCCTTCGACGTAGAGGAAAATGCTTTCAGTGCGGGAGTCCGACACCATGTATTCAAGGACTTCACCAAAATCGATATCCACCGAGGTGCCCAGGGATACCACGGACGAGAAGCCCACATTGTTGGGCCGTGCCCAATCGAGGATGGCCGAGCACAGGGCTCCGGATTGGGAGATCAGGCCGATGGAGCCCTTGTTTGCGCCGCCGTCGGCGAAGCTGGCGTTGAGGCCGAGTTCGGGGCGCAGCACGCCCAGGCAGTTCGGGCCGAGCAGACGGATGCGGTGACGGCGGGCGTTCTCGAAGGTGTTCTTCTCGAGCATGCGGCCCCGCGGGCCGGCATCGGAAAAGCCGGAGGGCAGCACCACCACCGACTTGGTGCCGGCGCGGCCGCAGGCGTCGACAATGGCGGGCACACGGTCGGCCTTGGTGGTGATGACGGCGAGATCGAGGCGCTGGGGAATATCCTCCACGCTCTTGTAACAGGGCACGCCGAGTACTGACTCATGCTTGGGATTCACAGCGAAGAGCTTTCCCTTGAAACCGGCCTCCAGCATGTTGCGGACAAGGACGTTGCCCAGGGACATCTCCCTTTCGCTGGCACCGATGATGGCCACTGAGCGCGGCTCGAAGAGGGGCGTGAGGTAATGCTGTTCGTTCATGATGTGTACTCGGCTGAGTGCATTCGTGCGGCTATTGGCCTGCCGTTGCCACGGGGACGTCGATCACGTTTTGGGGTCGGGCGGATTTTACTCCGCAGGTGTTGCGCGCGCATGAGAATAAGCGAACGATTATTGCGTCGCACAATGCACGGTGTGATTTAGTTCAAGGCGAGTCCGCTCAAAGTGTTGCATGGCAGCAACGGTTTTGCGCTGCCTTGGCATTTCAATGGTTGAGCGTGAAGAAGAAACTTGCGCCTTCGTCCGGGGTGGACTCCGCCCAGACCTTGCCCTCATGGCGCTGGATGACCCGCTGAACGGTTGCCAGGCCGATGCCCGTGCCCTCGAATTCGCTGATGCCGTGCAGGCGATGGAAGGGCAGGAACAGCTTCGATGCAAAGCTCATGTCGAAGCCGGCGCCGTTGTCGGACACGCAGTAAACAATCTGCCGGTCGCGCATCTCGGCGTGGAACCGGATCTGGGCGATATCCCGCCGGCTGGTGAACTTCCAGGCGTTGCGCAGCAGGTTGTCGAGGGCCACGCGGATCAGGGCCCGATCGGCAGCCGCGACCAGTCCGGGTTCCACACTGGTCTCGACCCGGCGGTCGGGCTCTTCCTGGTGCAGTTCACCGAGAATCTGCTCCACCACCTGACTGAGATTGACAGTCTCGCGGTGCATGCTCTGGCGGGTCAGGCGGGCCAGATCAATCAGGTCGTCGATCAGACGGGCCATGCGCTGGGTGGCCACCCGGATGCGTTGCAGGTACTCGCGGCCGATGTCGTCCAGGCGGGGGGCGTAGTCTTCGGCGACGATCTGGGCAAAACCGTCGATGGCGCGCAGGGGGGCACGCAGATCGTGGGAGACGGAATAGGAGAAGGCTTCAAGTTCCCGGTTGGAGGCTTCCAGTTCGGCCGTTCGCACCCGGACGCGGGCCTCAAGCTCGCGGTTGAGGTTGCGCTGGGTCTGTTCGGCTTCCTTGCGGGCGGTGATGTCGTCCAGGGTGCCGGAGCTGCCCACTACGTTGTCGTAGGCATTGCGCAGGGGGCGGATGGTCGCCTCGACCCAGCGCGGACCGCTGGCCTGGGTGCGCAGGCGGAACTCGAACTGGCCGATCTCCTCGTAGCCTTCGCGAATCGCCCCCAGGCAATGGCCCACCCGGCCCCGATCATCCTCGACCACGAAATCAAGGAGATTCTGTCCGATGGTCAGGCGCGTGTCGAAGCCGGTGGTGTTGCGCCATGCCCGGTTGAGGAAGCTGATCCGTCCCCCGGCGTCGGTCTGGAAGAGAATTTCGTTCACCGACTCGACCACGTCCCGGTACATGGCCTGGCTTTCGCGCAGCACCTGCTCGGCGAGCAGCCATCGGGTCACGTCGCGGAGCACGTAGAGCAAGGCCGGCCGGCCGTTGAAGTCGATGCGCACTCCGGTGGCTTCGGTGTTGATCGTCTCGCCATCAAGCCGGCGATAGCGTAGCGGCAGCGGCGGCAGGCGGCGCAGCCTAGCGTCCGCGTCCAGCTCGGCAAGGCGCGCCGCCTCCATCTCCCGGTCGTCCGGGTGGGTGAGACCGAGCAGTTCGATGCCTTCAAGCCGGGTCGTCTCGGCGCCCCCGAAGAGTTTCCGGCAAGCCGCATTGGCCATGCGGATCTGGCCGCCCACAACCACCAGGGTGGCTTCGGGTGAGTGCTCAAAGAGCGCTTCGTAGCGTCGCCCTGCGGCTTCGTGGTTGGCGACGGTTGCCCGCAGAGCGGTGATGTCCTGACGCACCAGCAGCAGGTTTGCGGTACCACCCTCGGGGCCGTCGATGCGGCTCAGCGCCTCGTGGCACCAGCCGCGCTGGCCGTCGGCACGCCGATAGATCATCTCCCGCGTGAGCACAGGGGCCTCGCCGGTCAGGCCGCGCTGCCGGAATGCCATGCCCGCCGCGACGTCATCCTCGGCCAGCGCGCCATCGGCCGGCTGGCCGATCAACCGGTCGGCCGCTTGTCCCAGCATCGCAGCCAGAGCCTGATTGACCTGCGTCAGGCGTCCGTTGGCATCGATCTGAGCAACGCCGACGGGAGCATGTTCGAAAATCCGGCGAAAGAGGGCCTCGTCCTGAACCAGCTTCTGCCGGGACTCGATCTCCGCCGTGACGTTGCGGGTCGTTCCGCAGTAGCCGGCAAACACGCCCCGCCGGTCGAAGATCGGAATACCCGACTCCACCAGCCACACTGGCCGCCCTTGTGCGTTCACACGGCGGAACAGGAAGTCGGAAAAGGGCTCGATCTGGCGCAGGCGTTCGATGTGCGCGGCCCAGGGTTCCGCCGTTGGCGAAACCTCCGGCAATTCCCAGCGCCGACTGCCGATCAGATCCTCTGCGGCGAGATCCGCCAGGTGTCCGGAACTCGCATTGAGCGTGGTGTAGCGCAGATCGGCGTCCTGTTCCCAGTAGCCATCGTGAGCGTAGGCGAGGAGCGCCACGGTGCGTTCTTCGCTCCTTTCCAGATCCGCCGCCAATCGGGCTTGCTCGGTGACCTCCCGGCCAATGCCGCGGTAGCCGGAAAAATGGCCGCCGGCATCAAACATCGGCCGACCCTTCAGCTCCAGGTAACGCAGCTCGCCGCCCTGGGTCCGGCGGGGCAGGGTTGCCGCCAGGGGGCCGTGCCGTGCCATGGTCGCTTCGAGGGCAAGGGCAAAATCCGTCGGAAGGTCGGGCATGACCACTTCCTTCCAGCTCCGGCCGACCACGCCCTCGGGCGCGATGCTGGGGACCGGCGGTGCGTCGGGTACGGCGACGAAGCGCAGTTCGGCATCGATCTCCCACAGCCAGTCGCCGGATACCTCTACAAAATCCCGCCACTGCGGCGCCTGGGGCGGGTGAGGCGGCACGGCTGTGGCGGGTCTGCGGCGCAAAAGGCGACGAGCCATCAGGCCCGCCGCCAGCCCGCTGACCCCGCCAAGGAGGTACGGGGCCAGGGCCGCGTCCACGAGGCCTGCCAATCCATCACCTGCCGCGGCACCCATGGGCGCGAGAAAGCAGCCCGCCAACAGGAGGAGGCTCGAGATACACGCCCTGCGGGGCGGCGAAGGGAAACGGGGAGGCGCCATCGGCCTGTATTATCGTTCGCACCGAAGCACTTGGTGCATCCT
>JAEUNV010000694.1 GCA_016790385.1 Zoogloea sp. | reverse complement strand
GGTGGGCGTGGTGGGCGTGGTGTGCCCGTGGAACCTGCCCCTGCTGCTGATGACCTGGAAGGTCGGCCCGGCCCTGGCCTGCGGCAACGTGGTGGTGGTCAAGCCCTCCGAGGAAACGCCCCAGACGGCGACGCTGCTGGGGGAAGTGATGAACACCGTCGGCATCCCCAAGGGTGTCTACAACGTGGTCCACGGTTTTGGGCCTGATTCCGCAGGTGAGTTCCTGACCCGTCACCCGGGGGTCAATGCCATCACCTTCACCGGCGAGACCCGCACCGGCGCTGCCATCATGAAAGCCGCGGCAGACGGGGCGCGGCCGGTGTCGCTGGAAATGGGGGGCAAGAACCCCGCCATCGTCTTCGCGGATGCCGACCTGGAAGCCGCGATCGAAGGCACCCTGCGCTCGTGCTTCGCCAACTGTGGTCAGGTATGCCTGGGAACGGAGCGGGTGTACGTCGAACGCCCCCTGTTCGAGACCTTCGTGGCGCGTCTGAAGAAGGGTGCGGAAGGCCTGGTGATCGGCCATCCCGACAGTCCCGAAACCGGCCTTGGCCCGCTGATCTCCAAAGAGCACCAGGAGAAGGTCCTGGGCTATTACCGCAAGGCGGTGGAGGAGGGCGCCACGGTGGTGACAGGCGGCGGCGTGCCAGACATGCCCGCCGAGCTCAAGGACGGTGCCTGGGTGCAGCCCACCATCTGGACCGGCCTTGGTGATGAAGCCGCGATCGCCCGGGAGGAGATCTTCGGCCCCTGCACGCTGGTGATGCCCTTCGACAGTGAGGACGAGGTGGTGCGCCGGGCCAACAACACCAACTATGGCCTCGCCGCGTCGGTGTGGACCAGGGACGTGACCCGTGCCCACCGTGTCGCCGGGCGTCTCGAGGTGGGCCTGGTGTGGGTCAACTCCTGGTTCCTGCGCGACCTGCGTACCCCCTTCGGTGGCGCCAAACAATCTGGCATTGGTCGCGAGGGCGGCGTGCATTCCCTCGAGTTCTACACCGAGCTTAAGAACATCTGCGTGAAGCTGTGATGAGCGCCGTTGCAAACACCCCGGAAATCGGTCGCAGCGTGCTTGCGGCCGGCCGGCACACCAACGTCCATGACCTGGGCAGCGGTGCCCCGGTGCTGCTGATCCATGGTTCCGGGCCGGGTGTGACCGCCTGGGCCAACTGGCGCCTGGTGCTTCCTGCGCTGGCCGAATCGCGCCGGGTGATTGCCCCGGACATGGCGGGTTTCGGTTACACCGAACGCCTGCCCGGCGACGTTTACACGATGGACGGCTGGGTGGATCACGCCATCGGTGTGCTCGACGCTCTGGATATCGAACAGGCCGACCTGGTGGGCAACTCCTTCGGCGGCGCCATCGCCCTGGCCCTGGCCATCCGTCACCCGTCGCGGGTGCGCCGCTTGGTGCTGATGGGCAGCGTCGGCGTGCCCTTCGAGATCACGCCGGCACTGGATGCGGTGTGGGGTTATCAGCCCTCTCTGGAGGCCATGCGCGGTCTGCTCGATCTCTTTGCCTTCGACCGTGGCCTGGTCAATGACGAGC
>JAEUNV010000512.1 GCA_016790385.1 Zoogloea sp. | reverse complement strand
CCCGTGGCACTGATATCCCGAAAATTGTAAGCAACGCCTCCCCCCGTGTAGCCAAAGGCATCGGGCCCGGGAAAGGCGGCGGCGTGGGCACAGTTTGCGCCGGACACGGCAGCGAGCAGACAGACGAACAGCTTTTTCATGATGAATTACCCCTCTTATGCACAGGGTCAAATCAGCAAAAACCAAGCCAAGAAATTTTCCTTTTATTAACAATCACATAAAACTGCATCAGCACAAGCGCGGAAAGAAATGTCAAATTTTCCGACCTTGCTGACCCAGGAGGATGTGCCTGAAAAAACAACAACGGGCGCCGAAGCGCCCGTTGTTGTTGGAAAGACAGCGTCCGCGATCAGTTGTGGTACGCAGTTTCGCCGTGGGAGGTGATGTCCAGACCTTCCCGCTCTTCGTCTTCCGGCACCCGCAGACCGATGAACATATCCACCAGCTTGTAGGCGATGAAGGCGACGACGGCCGACCAGACGACGGTCACGCCAACAGCAGTTGCCTGGATGATGACCTGATCGGCAATCGAGTAGGTGTCGGCAGCCTTGTTGGCCACGTAGTCCCAGATGCCCGAGCCGCCCAGGGACGGGGAGGCGAACACGCCGGTGAGGATGGCACCGAGGATGCCGCCCACGCCATGCACACCGAACACGTCCAGGGAGTCGTCAGCACCGAGCATGCGCTTGAGGCCATTGACGCCCCACAGGCAGATCACACCGGCGAGGAGGCCGATGACGATGGCTCCCACCACGCCAACGAAGCCGCAGGCAGGCGTGATGGCAACCAGACCGGCCACGGCACCGGATGCAGCACCCAGGCCGGACGGCTTGCCCTTGATGATCCATTCGGCAAGCAGCCAGGAGACGGTGGCGGCGGCGGTGGCAACCCAGGTATTCACGAAGGCCATCGCGGCAACACCGTTGGCTTCGAGGGCAGAGCCGGCATTGAAGCCGAACCAGCCCACCCACAGCAGGGAGGCGCCGACGATGGTCAGGGTCAGGCTGTGGGGAGCAAAGGACTCCCGGCCGAAACCGATACGCTTGCCGACCAGGAAGGCACCGATCAGGCCCGCCACAGCGGCGTTGATGTGCACCACGGTACCACCTGCGAAGTCGAGCGCACCCTTCTGGAAGAGGAAGCCGGCAGTTGCGTTGGCGGCATCGGCCGCTTCGGCGGAGGTGTAGGCATCCGGACCCGCCCAGTACCACACCATGTGCGCCATCGGCAGGTAGCTGAAGGTGAACCAGATGACGGCGAACAGCAGCACGGCGGAGAACTTGATACGCTCGGCGAAGGCACCGAGGATCAGGGCCACGGTGATGGCTGCGAAAGCGCCCTGGAAGGCCACATAGATGTACTCGGAGATCACCACACCCTTGGAGAAGGTGGCCGCCACCGAGTCAGGCGTGATGCCCTTCAGCAGCACCTTGTCGAGGCCGCCGAAGAAGCTGCTGCCCTCCGTGAAGGCGATGGAGTAGCCGTACACCACCCACAGTACGCTGATCAGGGCGAACACCGAGAACACCTGCAGGAGTACGGACAGCATGTTCTTGGCGCGCACCAGGCCACCGTAGAACAGGGCCAGGCCCGGGATCGACATCATGATGACGAGGGCGGTGGCCACGAAGAGCCAGGCGTTGTCACCCTTGTTGGGCACCGGAGCCGGCGCGGCAGCGGCCGGCTCAGCTTCCGCTGCCTTGGCCTCAGCGGCCGGTGCGGCAGCGGGTGCCGCGGGCGCTTCTACCGGTTTGGCTTCGGCCGGCGCCGTGACCGCCGGAGCGGCTGCGGCCTCAGCAGGCGCGGCCGCCTTGTCATCAGCCAAGGCGCCGCCCGCAAAACTGACCGCCAGGGTGGTCAGCAGGGCTGCAAATATTTTTCTCATGATTGAACGCTCCCTTACAGCGCTTCAGAACCGGACTCGCCGGTTCGGATACGAATGGCTTGTTCGAGATCGAACACGAAGATCTTGCCGTCACCGATCTTGCCGGTGCTGGCAGATTTCTCGATGGCTTCGATCACCTGGTCCAGGATCTCGGTCTTGACGGCGGCTTCAATCTTCACCTTGGGGAGAAAATCGACCACGTATTCGGCGCCGCGGTACAGCTCGGTGTGACCTTTCTGGCGACCGAAACCCTTGACC
>JAEUNV010000479.1 GCA_016790385.1 Zoogloea sp. | reverse complement strand
CGATTCGCAATTTGCGCTGGGCCTTCGGGGCCGTGGCGAGCGGCAGGCTGGAAACCCGGGTTGGGCCGTTGATGGGCGCGCGACGAGACGAGATCGCCGATCTGGGCGGTGATTTCGACCGCATGGCGCGGCAGATCGAGAGCTTGATCGGCGCCCAAAGTCGCCTCTTGCACGATGTCTCTCATGAGCTTCGTTCGCCGCTCGCACGCCTGCAGGCGGCCATCGGCTTGGTGCGGCAGGATCCGGCGCGGCTTGAGGCGACTCTCGACCGTATTGAGCGGGAGGCCGTGCGCCTCGACGAACTGGTTGGCCAGTTGCTCACAATTGCGCGGCTCGACGCCGGAACGCGCGATGTCCGGCACGAGCGCGTCGAGCTGGTCGACCTTGCCGCGTCGATTGCCGACGATGCCCGGTTTGAAGCGTTGGCCAATGGCCGCGAACTGGCTTTCGAAGGGCAAGGCGACGCCGAGGCCGAGGTGCGTGTCGAACTGATCCAGCGCGCCTTCGAAAACATCATCCGTAACGGGGTTAAGTTCACTGCCGAGGGAACGTCGGTCGAGGTGAGCGCTACGGCGACCGCCGGGGACTTCGTGTTGCGCGTGGCCGATCGCGGCCCTGGTGTGCCGGCAGCCGATCTCGAGGCGATCTTCGAACCTTTCTACCGCGGACAGAACGGTCACGCGGCGGAAGGTTTCGGACTGGGGCTGGCGATTGCCCGTCGGGCAGTGGAGGCCCATGGCGGACGCATCCGTGCGAGCAATCGCGAAGGCGGCGGGTTATTGATGGAAATCGTCCTGCCGCTGGCGCTTGCTGCGCCGCAAAAATAGCCCCGAAAGGAATAGGCGGGCGTGCGGGCAAGCTGTTAGAATGCGCGCCGTGGCGGGTCTCCCCGCATTGCAGCGCGGTGAACCTGGTCAGGGCCGGAAGGCAGCAGCCACAGCCGTTCCCTGCAAGTGCCGGGGGTCAGGCTCGCCACCCCGAATTCAGAAAAAAGGGGCGTCCAGGCTGGCGCCCCTTTTTTCGTTCTGCGTTCTTGTCCTCCGTCCGCCGGTGCGCAGGTGGGGGCTGTTAGAATTCCGCCATGGCTTATCAAGTCCTTGCCCGCAAGTGGCGCCCGCGCAGTTTCGAGACGCTCGTCGGGCAGGAGCATGTTGTGCGCGCGCTCACCCATGCCCTGCAAACCGGGCGTCTGCACCATGCCTATCTGTTCACCGGTACGCGGGGGGTGGGCAAGACCACCATTTCGCGCATCCTCGCCAAGGCCCTCAATTGCGAAACTGGCGTCACCGCGACGCCCTGCAATCAGTGTTCGGCCTGCACGGCCATCGATGCCGACAGGTTTCCCGACTATGTGGAGATGGATGCGGCGTCGAACCGGGGCGTGGACGACATGGCGGCGCTGCTGGATCAGGCCGTGTATGCGCCGGTGCAGGGCCGCTACAAGGTGTACATGATCGATGAAGTGCACATGCTCACCGGGCACGCCTTCAATGCCATGTTGAAGACCCTTGAAGAGCCCCCCGAGCACGTCAAGTTCATCATTGCCACCACTGATCCGCAGAAGATTCCGGTGACGGTGTTGTCCCGCTGCCTTCAGTTCAACCTCAAGCAAATGCCGCCGGGGCATATCGTGGGCCACCTGACCCGGCTGCTGGAAGCCGAGGCGGTGCCCTTCGAACCCGGCGCCCTGCGCCATATCGCCAAGGCTGCCAGCGGCTCGATGCGTGACGCCCTGTCGCTGCTCGATCAGGCCATTGCCCACGGGGCGGGGCGGGTGGAGGAGCAGGCAGTGCAGGACATGCTGGGTACGGTGGGCGATGACCACCTTTACGCGCTGTTGCAGGCACTCCAGGGCAAGGACATCCAGGCCCTGATGGCGGTCGCCGACGGCATGGAGGCGCGGAGCCTGTCTTTCGATTCCGCCCTTCAGTCGCTGGCGGGCCTGCTGCATCGCATTGCCCTGTTGCAGCTCGCACCGTCGGCCATCTCCGATGAGTTCGAGGCGGCGCGCCTGACGCCCTATGCCGAGTCTTTCGATGCGGAGTTTCTGCAACTGGCCTACCAGATCGTCATCCATGGCCGGGACGAGCTGCCCCTGGCGCCGGATGAGGCGACGGGTTTTTCGATGACACTGCTGCGGTTGTTTGCGTTTCGCCCCGAGCAGCCCGCGGCCCTGGGCGGGGTGATGGCGGCCGGCGGTGGTGACGGGCAGGCCCGCAGCATTCCGGCGGCCCCGCGCGTATCCCCTGTGCCTGCTGCACCCCGCACGACTGCCGCTGCGCCCAGGCCTGCGGCACCGCCGTCGGCTGCCGCGCCATCGCTTGCAGCCGTCGCGCCCGCCGCGGTCCAGAAGGCCCCGCAGCCACCCGAGCCGGTGGCCCCGGTCGCCGCGCCTGCCCAGGTAAGCGAGCCCGCCCCCGCGGCTGTGGCTCCTCCCGAGCCGCCGCCTGTCGCGGCTTCAGCGTTCTCTGCCGAGCACGGCAGCAGTGTTCCGCCCTGGGAGGATCTGCCCCCCGAGGCCCACGCGCTGCCACTGACCCGCCCCGCCCCCGTCGTGCCGGACATCCGTGTCACCATGCCGGCGCGGGTTGAGCCCACGCCCACGCCCACGCCCACGATGCCGCCGCGCGAAGCGCCACCGGCGGCGGTGGCGACAACCGAAGAGGCCTTGCCGGAAACGGTGGATTGGCATGCCTTGCAGGATCAGGTGGGGCTGGGTGGCTTCAATCTTCAGCTTGCCCAGCACAGCGAGTTGCTGGGGGTGGAGGGCAATTGCTTCCGCCTGCGCCTGGCCAACGATCAGCGGCACCTGTTGCAGATCAACCGGAGCGGCGCCGAGAAGCTTCAGGAGGCCTTGTCGAACCACTTCGGGCGCCCGGTGCGGGTGAGCATCGAGGTGGGCGAGATCGCCACCGAAACCCCGGCCCAGCGCAATCAGGCGGATCGGGCCGTGCGCCATGCGGCCGCCCTGGCCTCCCTTGAGCAGGACCCTTTCGTTCGCGAATTGATCGAACGTTTCGATGCGACGCTGGAAGCGGCGTCGGTCAAACCCCTCTAATTCTTACCCGGAGAGCATCACCATGATGAAAGGCGGCATCGCTGGCCTCATGAAACAGGCCCAGCAAATGCAGGAGAACATGAAGAAAATGCAGGACAG
>JAEUNV010000363.1 GCA_016790385.1 Zoogloea sp. | reverse complement strand
GGTGGTCGGCGTCCTACACCTACATCGCCATGGAGCGCTTCTGGAAGGGTGAGGGGCAGTAAGGAGAAAGGCCCATGAGATTGCTGCTGGTCGAGGACGACGATGTCCTGTCTGCCGGGCTGGCCGAGGCCCTGGGGCGCGGCCGGGACGTCTTTGCCACCGAGTGTGCCGAATGCCACAGCGTGAGGGAAGGCAAGAACAAGAAGGGGCCGACGCTGTTCGCCATTGTCGGCCGCAAGGCCGGAGCGGTCGCCGATGCCACGTATTCGGATCCGCTCAAGGCCAGCGGGATCACCTGGACGCCGGATCGCATCGATGGCTACGTCGCCAACCCCCGCAAGGCCGTGCCGGGGGGCAAGATGAAGTATGACGGTCTGGCCAGCAGCGCTGAACGGGCCGACCTGCTGGCCTATCTGGCGACGCTGAAGTAGCTGGCGCCTGGCCGTCTCCCGCCCGGGGAACGGCCGGCGAGCGCTCCCTTCACGGTCGGGGGCGTGTGGGGCAAAGGGCGCTGACCCCGTTGGCATGAGTTTCATGTGGGGCGCGAAAGTTGCTTCTTGGTTGATGTGCGCCGATGGACGGCGCGCGCCCAAAGGCCCCTTGACCGTGCTCCAACGTTACCCCCTCCTGTCCCGCTTGAGCCTGATGCTGGCCTGCCTGGCCAGCCTCGCCGCCGGCCTGTTCTTCAGCGCCGGTCTGGCCGTGCGCCTGGAGCTGGCGGCCCGGGCCGCGCCCGGCGGGGTGGCCGCGTCGCGCCTGGCCGGGGTGGAGTTGATGCAGGCCGTGCTGGCCTTGCTGTTCGTGACAGGCTGCATCATGATCGTGCGCAGTGCCTGGAAGGTGCTGGCCCTGCGCACCGATCTCGCCCTGGCGCGGGTGGCCGCGCACACCGCTGGTGCGGTGGCAGCACCGGCCGGGGGTGCCGACGAGATCGACCGGCTTGAGCGTGCCCTGGACGGGGTGGCAGGCCAGCTGGGCGGGCGCCTGGCCGACGGTGAGCGCCTGTCCCGCCATGCCCGCGAGCAGGAGCGCTTTGCCGCCCGCTCCCTGGAATTCATCTACCGGGCCTGCGCCTGCCTGGCCGAAAACAGCGCCAGTACGCCCTGGCTCACGGCCTTGCTGGAAGACATGGCGGACTGCCTGCAAGCCCGCTGCTGTTCTCTGGCGCTCCTCGATCCGGTGGCCGAGGGGCTGGGTGTGCCGGCCCAGCTGGGGGCGCCGCGGCTGGCCCGCCTGCTCGATGAGTTTGACGCGGAGGTGCTGGCCCGGGGCGGGGGCCTGCGCCGCTCGGTGTCCGGCCCGGCGGGGGAGATGGTCGAGCTGGCCGTGCCGGTGCGCGACGCCGACAACATCTACGGGGTGCTGATCGTCGAGGCGCCGGGGGAATTCCTCTTCGAGAGCCGCCACAGTCGCCTGGTGGATGCCCTCGCCGGGCTGTTTGCCCTGTCCCTGGGCAACTTGCAGCGTAATCAGCGTCGCCGTCGCCTGGCCCTGATGGACGAGCGCAACGCCATCGCCGGCGAGCTGCACGATTCCCTGGCCCAGGCCCTCTCCTACATGAAGCTACAGATCGCCCGCCTGCAACTGGAGATCGGCCGCAGCTGCGCCGCCTGTGCCCCCGGTGGGCGGGTGCTGGAGGTGTCGGCCGAGATCAAGACCGGGCTGGACAGTGCCTATCGCCATCTGCGCGAGCTGCTCTCGGCCTTCCGTACCAGCATGCCGCCGGGCGGGTTGCAACAGGCCCTGCGCGAGGTGGTGGAGGAGCTGTCGGCCCGGGCCGGCACCGAGATCGGGCTGGACTACCGGCTGGGTGACGCGGCCCTGTCGGTGAACGAGGAGTTTCACCTGCTCCAGATTGTCCGCGAAGCCCTGACCAATGTGATCCGCCACGCCCGCGCCGACCATGCCCTGATCAGCCTTGATTGCGCTGAGGGGGGCGAGGTGCGGGTGCGGGTGGAGGATGACGGCCGCGGTATCCAGCCCGACAGTGGGGGCGAGGGGCACCACGGGGTCTCCATCATGCGCGAACGGGCCCGCCAGCTGGGGGGCAGCCTGAGCTTGCAGGCGGGCGTCGATGGCCTCGGTACCTGCGTCGAAATGCGCTTTCGCCCCCGTGCCGCGGGGGCGTGAACCCGATGACTCAAACAAGGAAACGAGCTTGATGGAACACGCTATGACCGGCAGCCCCCCGATCCGCCTGGTGGTGGTGGACGATCATGCCCTTTTTCGCAAGGGCATCGGCCAGCTCCTGTCCATGTACGGTGACATCCAGGTGGTGGCCGAGGCTGCGTCGGGTGCCGAGGGCATCGAGGCGGTGCTCACCCATCGCCCGGACGTGGCCCTGGTGGATTTGCACATGAAGGGTCTCGACGGCATTTCGGTGGTGCGTGCCCTCCAGACGGCGGGCTCGGCGACCCGGCTGGTGATGCTGACCGTGTCGGATTCCAGCTTCGACGTGATGGAGGCCCTCAAGGCGGGCGCCAGCGGCTATCTGCTGAAGGACATGGAGCCCGACGAGTTCTGCCTCAAGCTGCGTCAGGTGGCGGCAGGCGGTACGGTGCTGTCGGCCGAGGTGGGGGGCCTGCTCGCCAAGCCTCAAACCCCCAGTCGCGAGAGCATCGACGCCGGCTGGGCGTCCCTCACCGTGCGGGAGCAGGAGACCCTGGAGCTGGTGTCGAAGGGCGCTTCCAACAAGATCGTGGCCCGCTCCCTGGGCATTGCCGAAAGCACGGTGAAGGTGCACGTGAAGCACGTGCTTCAGAAGCTCAACCTGCGTAATCGCTTTGAGGCGGCCGTGTGGTTGCGGGAGCTGCGGGAGGGGGAGCGGAATGCCTGAAGGATTCGGGCGTCTGCGACGTCTCCAGCCAGCGCCGGGCGATCTCGGCGGCGGGCATGGGGCGGGACAGATGAAAGCCCTGTAGCTGGTCGCAGCCGGCGTCGCGGAGCATTGCGGCCTGGGCGGCAGATTCGATGCCCTCGGCGACGACGCTCAGCCGGAGTGCCTGACTGAGAGAAACAATGGTGCGGATGATGGCCTGGGAGGTTGGGTTGTGCTCCGCCTCCTGTACGAAGCTGCGGTCGATCTTCATCACGTCGATGGGCAGCTTCCGCAAGTAGGCCAGGCTGGAATGACCGGTACCGAAATCGTCAATGGCGATGCGGATGCCCATGCGGCGAAGGTCGGCCAGCAGCGGGATGGTCGTCTCCGGCTGGGTCATGACGACGCTTTCGGTCACCTCGATCTCCAGGCTTCCGGCCGGAACGCCATGGCGGGACATGCTGTTGCGAAGCTGATGGGGCAGATCCTGGTGGATCAACTGACGTGCCGATACGTTTACCGCGACTTTCTGCCAGCCATGGCCGGCCTGATGCCAGGCGGCGATCTGGGCACAGGCCCGGTCAATCACCGCGCGCCCCAGTTCGTCGATGAGGCCGCTCTCCTCTGCGATGGGAATGAAGAGGTCGGGCGGCACGAAGCCGTGGCCGGCCCGTTCCCAGCGTACCAAGGCTTCGAACCCGCAGACGTGGCCCAGGCAGGCATCGAACTTGGGCTGGAAGTGCAGGTCCAGCAGCCCCCTGGCGAGGGCTTCGCGCAGGGCGCTCTCCAGTTCGCGGCGGATGGAGGCCTTCTCGGACATGGAGGTGTGGAAGAAGTCGAAGCGATTCTTGCCCGCGCCCTTGGCGGCATACAGCGCCATGTCGGCGTTCTTCATCAGCACCTCGACCGTCTCGCCATCGTCGGGGAAGACAGTGATGCCGATGGAGGTGTTGACGTGCAGGCTGACCCCGGCGATCTCGACAGGTTTGCCCAGGGTCTCCATCAACTTGCCGGCCAGCAGCGCGCAGTCGTCGGGATGGCGGATGCTGTTGAGGAGCACCACGAATTCGTCGCCGCCGAGCCTGGCCAGGGTGTCAGTGGCGCGCAGGCAGGAATGCAGCCGGCGGGCCACCTCCTTGAGCAGCAGGTCGCCGACGTCGTGGCCGAGGGTGTCGTTGATCGACTTGAACTGGTCGAGGTCGAGGAAGAGGATGCCCGCCCGGCCGTGGTGGCGCTTGCCCTGGGCGATGGCCATGCGCAGGTGTTCGTTGAGCAGGCTGCGGTTGGCCAGACCGGTGAGCGGGTCGTGGCAGGCCATGTGCCGCAGCTGCTCGTCCTTGTGGTGATCCTCGGTGATGTCGTTGAACACCGAGACGTAGTGGGTGGTGGTGCCGTTGGCGTCGCGCACGGCGTCGATGCTGCGCCGTTCAAGATACAGGCTGCCGTCCTTGCGCCGGCTCCACAGCTCGCCTTCCCATTTTCCGGTCTCGGCGAGCACTTCCATCATCTGCCCCTGCTGGCGATCCTTCGGTCCATCGGGGGTCAGCAGGCCCACCGTCACGCCGATGGCCTCCTCGGCCGAATAGCCGGTGATACGCGTGAAGGCCGGGTTGACCTCAATGATCGTGCCGTCCGCGTCGGTGACCAGTACGCCTTCGGCGGTGTTCTGGATGACCGCGAAGGCCAGCCGATTGCGCTCGCTGCGGACTGCGACCTCATGCTCGAGAACGCTGTTCTGGGCCCGCAGGGCGGTTTCGGCCGCGCGCAGGTCGAGGTTGAGTTTTTCGACCTCGCCACGCTCCCGTTGAAGATCCGCAAGCAGGCTCTGGTTCTCGCTGCGCTTGCGAATGGCTTCAATGAGCAATTCGCGGGCGGCGGCATGGCTGAGCAGCATGACCACAAAGAAACAGACCCCCAGTGTGCTCAGGACAGGACCGATGGTGTCCAGACGGATGAGTGCGGCGCCTGGTATCAGCACGCAGAACAGGTAGATTCGGGCGGGCCATCTCACGGGGGCCAGCACGCTGGCCGCGCCGCCGGCCAGACCGGCAAGAACGCACAGGATGCCGAACTTCTCGTGGTCGGATGCGGCCGGGAAGGCCACTACGGGCAGGCTGGCCCAGACCAGCGAGTTGAGGATCAGCGGCCCGTTGAAAAGCCACTCCCGCAGACGGATGTTCAGCCGGTCCTGGTGTCGCAGCACGAAGCCGAGGATGACAGCCCTGCCAAAGCTGATGGCCAGCGCGCTGAAGGTCCACAGGGGAGTGATCAGGGTGTGCGTATCGAGCCAATGGATCCAAGCAATGCCGACGATGGCCAGGATGGTCATGGGGATTCCGCCCCGGGCCTGGCGGAAGGCCTCGCGGATCAGCGTGTCGCGGTAGGGTTCGGTGAGAAGGGGTGACAAAGTTACTTTTTGTGTCTGCGGTTTCGTTACTTTACTGAATTTGGCGTTTCCGCTGCAGGGAGGCCGTGCCCCCCTGTATTGACTATTGCACGCTCGGTTCCAAAAGGTGCCCTGGCGTCGCCCTCTCCCTGAAGTAGTACCAGAGTAGTATTTCCCGCCGCCGGCCCGGCTGGCCTAATGAACTCAATTCCCAACCCCTTTCAGCAAGGAGTTTCAAATGAGTTCATGGAGACTTTCCGTCCTCGCCGACCGCCA
>JAEUNV010000012.1 GCA_016790385.1 Zoogloea sp. | reverse complement strand
CGGCAAATTGTGTAACGGTTGTCTGTCCCATCTTGAACCTCCGGGGTATTACTCGAACCAGTGCGCGCGCGCCTTGGTGATCAGATTCTTGGCCCGCTCTTCGTCCAGCCCCGACATTTCCATCAACTCATCCACTGCCAGGTCAGCAAGTTCGTCGCGGGTATGAACGCCACCCTGGGCCAGCTTGGCGGCCAGGGGTTTGTCCATGCCTTCCAGGCCGAGCAAATCCTCGGCAACGGTTTCCAGCTGCTCTTCAGTCACGATGGCTTCGGTAAGGAGCACGTTGCGGGCGCGGTTGCGCAGCTCATTCACCGTTTCTTCGTCGAAGGATTCGATTTCCAGCATCTCTGCCAGCGGCACGTAGGCGATCTCTTCGAGGGAAGAGAAACCTTCGTCGATGAGGATGTCGGCAACTTCCTCATCCACATCAAGCTTGGCAATGAACAACTGGCGAACCGTGCTGTGCTCTGCCTCGGACTTGCGCTCCGATTCCGCCTCGGTCATCAGGTTGATGCTCCAGCCGGTCAGTTCGGAAGCGAGCTTGACGTTCTGCCCATTGCGGCCAATTGCAATGGCCAGGTTGTTTTCATCCACGACCACATCCATGGCGTGAGCCTCTTCGTCCACGACGATGGAGGAAACTTCCGCCGGCTGAAGCGCACCGATGACGAACTGGGCCGGTTCCGCAGACCACAGCACGATATCGATGTTCTCGCCCCCGATTTCATTGCGAACCGCCGTCACCCGCGAACCACGCAGGCCAACGCAGGTTCCGATCGGATCGATGCGGGGATCGTTGGATTTGACGCCGATCTTGGCACGCAGACCCGGATCGCGGGCGCAAGCCTTGATCTCGAGCAGGCCATCATCAATCTCGGGCACTTCCAGCTCGAACAGACGCATGACAAACTCAGGCGCGGTGCGGGAAAGGATCAGTTGCGGGCCACGGGCACCGCGATCAATGCGCAGCAGGTAGGCCTTGACCCGGTCACCGACACGCAAATTCTCCTTCGGGATCATCTGATCGCGCGGCAGCACAGCTTCCAGGCGGCCCACTTCGATGATCGCGTTCCCCCGCTCCATGCGCTTGATGCTGCCGGAGATGATGTATTCCTTGCGCTCCAGGAAATCATTGAGGATCTGCTCGCGCTCGGCATCGCGCACTTTCTGCAGGATCACCTGCTTGGCAGCCTGCGCACCGATGCGGCCAAAATCGATGGGCTCAAGGCCCTCTTCAACGTAATCGCCCACCTGGATGTCGGGATACTCTTCGCGGGCGTCGATCAGCCCCATCTGGGCTTCATCGTTCTCAACTTCCGCATCAGGCAACACCTGCCAGCGCCGGAAGGATTCGTAATCGCCGGTTTCCCGATCAATGGAGACACGCACGTCGGCTTCGTCGTGAATACGCTTTTTGGTCGCCTGTGAAAGCGCAGACTCCAGCGCGGAAAAAACGATTTCCTTGGAAACATTCTTTTCGCGGGCCAGCGCATCGACCAGCAGTAAAATTTCGCGGCTCATACCTGCAAACCTCCAAATCCCTTAAAACCTGGGAACCAGGCGGGCCTTCTCGATATCTTCAAACGGGATCTCCATCGATCCCTTTTCGGTCTCCAGGGTCACCACACCGTCTTTTAGACCTTGCAGCACCCCCGAAAAATTGCGCTGATTCGCCACCGGCATGGCAAGACGGAGCTGCACGTCCTGACCGGCAAAGCGCTCGAAATCAGCGGGCTTCTTGAGCGCGCGATCAAGCCCCGGAGAAGACACTTCGAGGCGATCATAGTCGACGTTTTC
Organism: Zoogloea sp.; assembly: GCA_016790385.1. Taxonomy (GTDB): domain Bacteria; phylum Pseudomonadota; class Gammaproteobacteria; order Burkholderiales; family Rhodocyclaceae; genus Zoogloea. Next base: position 1,542 of record JAEUNV010000012.1, on the reverse strand, counting down.
GACTTCGAAGACCCGCACCAGCTGATTGCTCACAGTGGCACAATCATCGACGGTAATGCCGTTGGGCGAATCGATGAAGATCCGCATCAGCCTGCCGCGGGGCGAGGTTTCGAAATCAACGAGTTCGTAACCGAGACCTTCCGCGGTCTGCTCGATCAGTTTCTGCAACTCCATTTCCTGGCCCACAAATGAAAAATGGGCGAAACGCCCATCCCTGTTAAATTCGACCGGATGTCGGCCCTTTTTCGGGCCGATCGGCTCTTTCGAACCGATAAAACACGAAGATTATAGCAGCCCGCCGAGGCGGGCGCAATTTTGACCCGAATTCAACGGGAATGGGGTTGCGTGCGACGGGGTTGTGACCCAGGCCGCTTAGCCTTGCCTCCGGCCGCATCGGGCTTGGGGAGGCCCGCCAACGCACACACCTGCTCAACCGGCATGTCTTCCCACATTCCGCGCTTGAGACGCGAAGGCAGAAGCACGGGCCCGTAGCGAACGCGCATCAGCCGGCTGACGGTCAATCCGAGCGCCTCGAACATACGCCGCACCTCCCGATTGCGCCCTTCGGAAAGCGTGACCCGATACCAATGGTTGGCCCCCTCACCACCACCGTCCAACAAGGTGTTGAACCTGGCCAGTCCGTCCTCCAGTTCAATCCCCTTCAGCAGGGCATCCTTCTGGGCATCATCAAGCTCCCCGAGAATCCGGACCGCATATTCACGATCCAGTTCGTATCGGGGGTGCATGAGCTTGTTGGCCAGATCACCATCATTGACAAACAGCAGGAGTCCGGATGTATTGAAGTCGAGCCTGCCGACCGCAATCCAGCGGCCCTTGCGAAGGTTGGGCAGACGATCGAACACCGTGGGCCGACCTTCGGGATCATCCCGGGAGACAATCTCGCCCTCGGGCTTGTGATATAGCACGACGCGAGGAATTCGCACCGCGAAGCGGATGGGCATGAGTTTGCCATTGACCCTCACGCGATCTCCCGGCCCGACTTTTTGCCCGACATCAGCGGGCTCGCCATTTACCGAAATGCGTCCCGCGACGATCCATTCCTCGATCTCCCGCCGGGAACCAATCCCCGCCGCCGCAAGCACCTTGTGCAGACGCTGAGGCTCGGTATAGGTCGAATCCTCCGGCTTGCGCCGACGCTCCCCCTCGGCGGTGGGCAATAGCTCACTGCTGGCAAGGGGATAGGCGCTGTTGCCTCCCCCCAAGGCGGCCGCCTGACGCTTGGCGCGCCAGCTACCGCGGCCGAGTCCAAGGTCACTGAGGCCGATGGCCGAGGCATTGCTTTTCGGCTGCCGGCCTTCGTCGTCACCGCGTGGCGGACGAGCGCCGCGCCCGCCCTCCGCATCTGGGCGGCCACGCCCCCGGCGCCCCCCCTGATCGGATGGAGGCCCCTGACGACCGGACTCCTGCCCGGGCCTGGCGGACTTGGCCTTAAACGGCCGGTTCTTCGGTTTTTGGGAGGTCGACAAGATCCATGATCCTTTCGATTTCAGTCAGGGGAGGCAGCTCGGTCAGACTTCGCAA
>JAEUNV010000354.1 GCA_016790385.1 Zoogloea sp. | reverse complement strand
GTCGTAGGCGTACTTGATGATGTCGTCGCTGGCGCCGCGCAGCTTGCCGAAATGCTGGAGGCTGGGTCCGATGGTGCCGTAGGCCACTTCCTTCTTGGCCAGTTGGTGGCAGGCATAGCAGTTGCCGCCGCGGGGGGTCATAGGGGCGTCGGGCTGGATGAAGCCGATGTGTCCGCCGCGGCCGCTGGAGGCGAGCTTTTCGCCTTCCTTCCAGTCGCCGATGAGCTTGCCATCCACGGGATAGCGGATGCTTGCCTTCTGGGCCAGTTCGATCTTCTGGCGCAGCTTGGCGGGCGGATTGTCCCGGTACTGGCTGCACAGGCGCATGGCGTCATCCTGCTCGAGGCGGTCCATCCAGTACTTGGGGTTGTCGCTGCGGAAGGAGCTGCGGAAGATCTGTTCGGCCTGTTTTGCCATGTCGTTCTTTACGCTGACGGCGCCGGAAGGGGTGCGTTCCTGGGCATGGGCGGGCAGGCCGGCGAGCAGGGCAAGGGTGGCGGCGATGAGGGTCTTGTACATGGTGGTGTCCTCTCAGCGCTTGATGCCGGGGGTCTGCATGACGGTACCGCTGGCGGTTTTTTGCAGGAAAACCTGCAAGGCAATCACCGAGTCGGACAGATATTTGGGCTCGGGCCAGCGGGCCTGGCGCATGCAGTCGATGAGGCGCCGCTGCATGGTCCACACGGTGCCCTGGGAGACCCGATAAGAGGGCCAGGTGGACATGGCCACCCCGGCGCCGGCCTGGGTGGTGAGGTTGCCCAGATCCTGGAGGCGGATGCGCTTGTCGTTCTGGCCGTGACAGATGGAACAGGAGAAATCCTGCGGGCCGCTGCGTCGGTAGAAGATGTATTCGCCCACCTTGGCCATGCGGGCTTCTTCAGGGTGGCGTGCCGGCACGTCGATCTTCATGCCATTCGACTTGGCGCCGATGTAGGTCACCAGGGCTTCAATCTCGGACTCCTTGCCCGGGCGGGAGAACCACTGCCGGGTGACATCCTCCTCCTTGAAGCCCTGGAGGCTGACCATGCAATGGACGAGGCGGGACTCCACATCCATGACCTTCCTGGTGTCAGGGAAATAGCGGGGCAGTTGTGCGTAAGCGCCCTCGAGCTTGCCCGGGCCGAGACCCATGTCGCATTGCTCCAGGCTGGCGTTCTTCGGTCCGCGGGCTTTCTTCCACAGGGCTTCGCCCTTGAGTTCGAACAGCTCGGCGGGGTTGCCGTCCGCCAGCATCTCCCGATACTTGGCGATCTCGTCCATGGTCGAGTCCTGGGCCAGCGCCGGGCCGGCCAGACCCAGCGCGGCCGTCAAAAGGACAGCCTGCAGTCTTGCGTGCATCGATCTTCCTCCTTCGTGGGGTGTGCGTGCCGCCTCCGGGCGGTCTGATGATGGGGCTGTGACCGCAACGTGCCGCCGTCGCCGGCGGCCAGACGGGCCCGCGACGACGGATACGCGGATCAGTTGATGGCGACCTCGTCGGTACGCTTGTCGCCCTTGTTGTCCACCCAGCTCACGGCAAGCTTGTCGCCCTTCGCGCCGCCCTTGAACTTGAAGGCGAGATAGGGGTTTTTCGACACGGCGGTGCCGAACTGCGCGGCCAGTACCTGCTTGCCATTGTGCTCGGCGGTCAATTCGGTAATGAAATGGGCCGGGACCAGGTTGCCGGACGAATCCTTGCGCTGACCGGTTTCCATCTCGTGGCTCATCAGCACCTTCACTTCGGTGATGCCGTCCTTCGCGCTGGCGCGAATCTTCATGGGATCTGCCATTTTTGTTCCTTTTCCGAATCGGGTTCAGCCGCCGCAGCCG
>JAEUNV010000349.1 GCA_016790385.1 Zoogloea sp. | reverse complement strand
GTGGTGGAAGCCCGCCTGATGCATACCGATGGACTTGATGCCAATCTCAAGCTGGTATTTGCACGGCTTTCCAAGGCGCTCTTGATCGTCCTTGCGGTGTCCATCGGATTGCCTTTGGTAGGTATCGACCTTACTGCCCTGTCGGTGTTTGGCGGGGCGCTGGGGGTTGGTCTGGGGCTTGGCATGCAGAAGATCGCCGCCAACTATGTGTCCGGCTTCATCCTGTTGCTGGATCGATCCATCCGGATGGGCAATCTCATCTCGGTGGGGAGCGAACGTGGCGTGGTCAGCCAGATCACCACCCGTTACACCGTGCTCAAAGGCATGAGCGGTGTCGAATCCATCGTGCCTAACGAGACTTTGGTGGGGGCGGTTGTTCAGAACGAGACCTTTACCGACCCCAAGGTACGTATTGCTCTGCCCGTCCAGGTCAGTTACGCGACCGATCTTGAGAAGGCGATGGCGATCCTGGTTGAGGCTGCTGGGAAGCAAGCCCGGGTGATGGCTGATCCGGCGCCCGCTGCCTTCGTCGAGGCCTTTGCCGATAGTGGGATCAATCTCCAGCTCGGCTTCTGGATCAACGATCCGACGGAGGGCACTCTTGGAGTGCGTTCGGCGATCAATCTGGAAATATGGCGGCGCTTCAAGCAGGAGGGGATCGAGATTCCCTTTCCCCAACGGGAAGTCCGCGTGCTCAACCCTGCGCCTGTGGCGCCGATAGAAGCCATGGGCGGCACTGTCTCGGTTCAGCCACAGTAAGTTGGCGCCGGGCGTGCCGGAGCCCGGGTATTTGAGCGCTCTCCTTGGTTTGGGGAAAGGGCTCGAATAGAATTCGCGCACCATTCGAACAAGGACGCACGGCCTGATGTTTTCCGGACTGCTTGATATGCCCTGGTGGGGCTATGTTGTCGTCACCCTGGCGATGACCCACGTGACCATCGCCTCGGTCACCATTTTCCTGCATCGCCATCAGGCGCATCGCTCCCTCGATCTGCATCCGCTGCCTGCCTTGTTCTTTCGCTTTTGGCTGTGGCTGAGCACCGGGATGGTGACGAAGGAGTGGGCCGCCATCCACCGCAAGCACCACGCCAAGTGCGAAACCCCCGAAGATCCCCACAGTCCTCAGGTTTTCGGCATCAACAAGGTGCTGTGGACGGGGGTTTTCCTTTACGTCAAGGAAGCCCGCAATCGAGAGACGATTTCCCGCTACGGCCATGGCACGCCGGACGACTGGTTCGAGCGGCACATCTTTTCGGCCTTTCCCAAGCTTGGGATCGTGTTCATGCTGTTGGCGGACATCCTTCTTTTCGGCATCTGGCCCGGCGTGCTCATCTGGGCGGTCCAGATGGTGTGGATCCCTTTTTGGGCCGCTGGCGTCATCAATGGCCTGGGGCATTTCTGGGGATATCGGAATTACAACTGTGCCGATGCCTCCACCAATCTTTTCCCGTGGGGCATCCTGATCGGCGGTGAGGAGCTGCACAACAATCATCACAGTTTTGCCACCTCGGCAAAGCTGTCGGCTCGCTGGTACGAGTTCGACATTGGCTGGATGTACATCCGTATCCTTGAAATGCTTGGCCTTGCTCGGGTGAAGAAGACCATTCCCACGCCGAAGTTCGGGATCGCCAAAGCGAGGGCCGATTTCGATACCTTGCAGGCCATCATTACCTGTCGTTATGACGTGATGACCCGCTATGTTCAGTCTCTCAAACTCATTGCCCAGGAAGAGTTTGCAGCTCTCAAGAGCCAGTCCGGTGGCAAGCTCAGCGTGAAGGAGCTGCGCCGCTGGCTTGCGGTGGAAGAGAGCGAGCTGGCGCCGGATGAGAAATCTCGCCTCGCGTCCCTGCTGCAAACCAACGCCCGTCTGCAGACCGTTGTAACCATGCGCCAGGAGCTGACCGCCCTGTGGGCCCGTTCAACCGCCACGCGCGAACAATTGCTTCAGGACTTGCAGGATTGGATCGCCCGGGCTGAAAAGAGCGGAATCCGGCAATTGGAGGATTTTTCCCTGCGCCTGCGCCGCTACGCCGTCTGAGCGCGTTTTCCCTGCGTGACAAACCCGCCGGTTCGGCGGGTTTGTTGTTTCTGGAGCCAGATCCGTGAGCAAGCTGATTCTGTTCAACAAACCCTATGGCGTTCTCTGTCAATTTACCGGCGAACCCGGTCGTGAAACCCTGGCAAGCTACATTTCCGTGCCTGGGGTGTATGCGGCGGGACGTCTGGACTCGGATAGCGAGGGTTTGCTGGTGTTGACCGACGACGGCGCTTTGCAGGCGCGCATCGCCGATCCGCGCCACAAGCTGGCGAAGACCTACCTGGTTCAGGTGGAGGGCGTGCCTGACGAGGAGGCACTGGCGGCTCTGCGGACAGGTGTTGATCTGGGGGATTTCGTGACCCGGCCCTGTCAGGTTCGGCAGGTAGACGAGCCCGAGTGGCTATGGCCGCGCAATCCACCGATCCGGGAGCGTAGATCCATTCCCACCTGCTGGCTCGAAATCGTTCTGAAGGAGGGCAAGAACCGGCAGGTTCGGCGCATGACGGCGAAGGTTGGGCATCCGACCCTGCGCCTTGTTCGTGTGCGGATAGGGGAGTGGTCGCTTGACGGAATTGCGCCCGGGGAGTGGCAAGAGACGGTTACGGCACCAGGCCGGAAGCCGGGCGCTCCGCGGACGCGCTCGGCCTCGCGGCTCCAGGCCCCGTCCCGCCGTGATGCTGCGCTCCCAAAAGGCTATCCCCGCCGCCGGAGCTGAGCCCGGTTTCATGCTAAGTTCGCGCTCATCGTTTCCCGCGCCGTCATTGCCATGCAGTCAATCCGCCTTGTTGCCTCGTCGCTAGCCGCTCTTTCACTTTCCGTCGCCGCTTTTCCCGTGCATGCCCAGATGAGCATGCCCCGCACAGAGCTCTCGGCAGGCATGTACCGCATTGAGGCCGAAGTGGCCGCCACCCAGGAAAGTCGCATGACGGGGCTGATGCAACGCCGCAGCATGCCTCCCAATCAGGGCATGCTCTTCGTCTTCACCCAGCCCCAGCGCCACTGCATGTGGATGAAGAACACCCTGCTTCCCCTGTCTGTCGCCTTTCTTGATGACGAAGGGCGAATCCTGAACGTCGAAGACATGCAGCCTCAAACCGAAGACAATCACTGTGCAGCCAGACCGGCTCGCTTTGCCCTCGAGATGAACTTGGGATGGTTTCAACAGCGGGGGATCAAGCCCGGGCTCAAAGTAGGGGGTGTGGACAGGCTTGCAGGGGTTGCCCGCTGAAGAGAGACGGTGAGGTTTCTGTATAAATGAATAACGCCAAGTGAAATCAATCACTTGGCGTTGAATTGGTGGAGCCGGGGGGAATCGAACCCCCGTCCGCAAGTCCTCTACAGTCAGTTCTACATACTTAGCCGACCTATTTGGGTTTAACCCGGGGTTTAGCCAATCGGCAGGCCGACCACAGGCGAGTCACCTTGAGTTTCGCGTTGAACCAAGTAACCCGATTCATTGCTAGTCCCTGTGAATGACACTGCGGCGGGTTTGACCCCATCTGACCCAGGAGACCTGTCAGTGCA
>JAEUNV010000346.1 GCA_016790385.1 Zoogloea sp. | reverse complement strand
AAGAACGCCGGCATCGTGTTTGCCGACTGCGATTTCGATGCGGCGGTGGACGGCATCTTCCGCTCCGCCTTCCTCAACACCGGGCAGGTGTGCCTGGGCACCGAGCGGGTGTATGTGGAGCGGCCGATCTTCGAGCGCTTCGTGCAGGCCCTCAAGGCCAGGGCGGAAGCGGTGAAGTTTGGCCGCCCCGAGGATCACAACGCCAACTACGGCCCCCTGATCAGCCAGGAACACCGGCAGAAGGTGCTCTCCTACTACCGCAAGGCGGTGGAGGAGGGCGCCACCGTGGTGACCGGCGGTGGCGTACCCGACCTGCCTGGCGAGCTGGCCGAAGGCGCCTGGGTGCAGCCCACCATCTGGACCGGCCTGCCCGAAACCGCAGCCGCGGTGCAGGAGGAAATCTTCGGGCCGTGCTGCCACATCCGCCCCTTCGACAGCGAGAACGAAGTGGTGGCCCTGGCCAACGCCACGGACTACGGGCTCGCCACCACGGTGTGGACCACCAATCTGGCCCGCGCCCACCGGGTGGCGGCACGCATCGAGGTGGGCATCACCTGGATCAACAGCTGGTTCCTGCGTGATCTGCGCACGGCCTTTGGCGGATCGAAGCAATCGGGGATCGGGCGCGAGGGTGGGGTGCATTCCCTGGAGTTCTACACCGAGACGCGAAACATCTGCGTGAAGCTGTAAGCGGCGGATCGACTCCCCGCACGAGGACACCGAAATGAACGACGACAAGATCCAACAATACGGCGACGCGCTTTACGAAGCCTTCGTCGCACGCCGCCCCATCCGCCCGCTGCTGGAGCGCGAGCCGGACATCACCATTGCCGATGCCTATCGCATCCAGGAGCGCTTCGTGGCCCGCCGGGTGGCCGCCGGCGAGAGGGTGGTCGGCAAGAAGATCGGCGCCACCAGCAAGCCGGTGCAGGACTTCCTCGGCGTGTTCCAGCCGGATTTCGGCATCCTGCTGTCGGGCATGGTCTTTACCGAGGTCGACACCATCGACCTGGGTCAGCTCATCCAGCCCAAGGCCGAGGCCGAGCTGGCCTTTGTGCTCAAGGAGGATCTGAAAGGCCCCGGCCTCACCGCCATGGACGTGATCCGCGCCACCGACTACGTGCTGCCGTGCTTTGAGATCGTCGATTCACGCATCACCGACTGGAAGATCAAGATCCAGGACACGGTGGCGGACAACGCCTCCTGCGGCGTGTATGTGCTGGGCAAGACCAAAGGCGACCCGCGCAAGCTGGACATCACCCTGGCCGGCATGGTGCTGGAGAAGAACGGCGAGCTGTTCTCCACCGGTGTCGGTGCCGCGGTGCAGGGCTCGCCCGCCAATGCGGTGGCCTGGCTGGCCAACACCCTGGGCGAGCTGGGCATTCCATTCAAGGCCGGCGAGGTGATCCTGTCGGGATCGCAGTCGGCCCTGGTGCCGGTGCTTGATGGCGACGAGCTGGTGTGCACCGTTGGCGGCCTGGGCAGCTGCCGGGTGAAGTTTGCAGGAAGAAGCGCGTCCAACAACGCCGCCCCGGCGCCCGCAGCCCCTCACGGAGAAGGCGCCAGCGGGAGCATGCAGCGGACCCTGGAGCGTGAGGACATCGTGCGCCTGTGCGAGCGTGTCGAGGGCGCCCAGACCCGCGCCTACGCCATTCCCAAGCTCACCGAC
>JAEUNV010000333.1 GCA_016790385.1 Zoogloea sp. | reverse complement strand
AAGATCACTGCCTCGCCCTGTTTGCGCGCCCTTCAGGGCTTCACGGAAATCCACGTCCCGCGCCTTGTAGTTCGGCGTATCGGCGTTGGCGATATTGGACGCGATGACCTGCTGGCGATAGGCACGGGTGTTGAGGGCGGTCTGGTGGAAACGCATCGCGTCGTCAAGTCGGCTGCTCATTCGATTCACCTCTAAAGTTCATTTCCACTTGTGCCGTCATTCCTGCCTGAAGCGCACACTGTGGTGGGCATGCAAGTCATTGCAGCTTCCATGCCAGCCATCCTAGAGGCCCGCCCCACCCCGGAAAGGGCCGAACAGGCGGCAATTCCCGCGCCAATTTGCCCCCCTCCCCCTCCCTCCCCCTGCCGCTGCGGCAATTTTCCGGCAAGTTTTGCCGGCTTCCCGCGTTTCCCCATGCCACCGGAAATGGCCCGGGAAAGGCCGTCTGTTTCCGGCGGCGCTCCGGGTGCCAACATGATTCAATGGTGGCGTTGCCCTGCCTTCGCCCCCATGCCCCATCTGCCCCTCCTCCTCGCCCTTATATTCGCGCTGCTGCCTGCCTCTCCCGTTCAGGCCCGGCAGGACCCCGTGCCGGTAAAGGCCGAGGTCAGCCGCTTTCTGGAGATGCAGAGCCGCAGCCTGCCGGGCGAAGTACGTGTCCAGGTGGGAGAATTCGGCAGCGACAACGCGCTGGCGCCCTGCGTCCAGCTGGAAGCCTTCCTGCCGGCCGGCGCTCGGGCCTGGGGGCGTGTCTCGGTCGGGATCCGTTGTCTGGCCCCCGCCACATGGACAGCCTACGTTCCGGCTGAAGTCCGGGTCACGGGCCTGTACCTGACCACCACCGGACCGATCTCCGCAGGCCAGGTGCTGAGCCCGGCGGATGTCCGCCGGCAGGCTGGCGAACTCACGGCCCAGGTGGCCGACGTTCTCACCGATCCGGCGCAGGCCATCGGGCATGTGGCACGCATCAGTCTCGCCGGCGGTCGCCCCCTGGCGGCCAGCCATCTGCGCCTGCCACCGGCGGTTCTTCAGGGTCAGGCGGTCAAGGTGGTGTCTCGCGGGGCCGGCTTCCAGGTTGCCAATGATGGCGTCGCCCTCAGCAGCGCCGCCGACGGGCAGGGCGCACAGGTGCGTCTGGCCAATGGACAGGTCGTTCGCGGCATCGCCCGCAATGGCAACATTGTGGAAATCACACTGCCCTGATCAGTGCACGCCCACTATTGCCCAAATCGGTTAAAGTTTCTGACCCATCGGTCGTAGACCCCTGCGACATATGGAAGAAAGGGCAACGCCATGAAGATCGACAACTCCGTCAAATCGGCTGCGGGCCTTCCGCCCAACGATGGCCGAACCCGCTCCGCCAAGGAATCCCAGAAGAGCGAATCAGCCAGTGGCGGCGGAGAAAAGGTTGAGCTGTCCTCCCTGTCTGCGCGTCTACAGCAGATGGAGGAAACCATTGCCAACACTCCCGTGGTGGACAGCGCCAAGGTGGATGAGATCAAACAGGCCATCACTGAGGGGCGCTTCAAGGTGGATACCGGCAAGGTTGCCGACGGCCTGATTGAAAGTGTGCGGCAGATGCTGAGTACCCAGACGGGGTCGGCCTGACGTGCCTGTCGATCCGGCGCTCACCCAACGTCTGGCTCGCCTGATTCTGGACGAGCAGGCGGGCCTCAAGGCCTTCATCTCGCTCCTGCGGCACGAGGAAGCCTTGCTCGTGGAAGGGCAGATCGACGCCCTGACCGGCGTCGCCGAAGAAAAGACCACGCTCTACCGTTCGTTGCAACGGCTCTCCGACGAACGCACGGTGATGTTCGCCCGTCTCGGGGCAAAAGTGAGCAACGACAATATCCGTATTGTCCTCGCGAATTCGCCCGAAGCGCTTGCGGCCTGGGGTGATGTGGTGGCACTGGCGGCAGATGCCAAAGAGCGAAACCGGCTCAACGGACAGCTGATCACCGAACGTCTGCAGAACAACCAACAGGCCCTCGGCACCCTCCTTGCCGCCGCTGAGCACCCCCAAACCTACGGGCCTGACGGACAATCCCGACCAAGCGCATCAAGCCGTCATCTCGGCTCAGTCTAAACGCCATCCTCCGGCGCCCTCCCCACCCGCAACAGCTTGAACACCCTCAGCGCCCTTCAGCGGGTGCCTGCGGCAGCGGCGTGGCAGCATCTGCCGGAAGTATCGAATCGGTCACCCCGGAGGCCTTCACGGGCTTGCTCACTTCAGCCTCAGGGACGCGGGATTCGATGAGGATGGTGACCCGACGATTGCGCGCCCGACCATCGGGTGTGAGGTTGTCCGCAACGGGACGCTGGTCGCCGTAGCCCGCTGCCGTCAATCGGGACGGTTTCACCCCCCCCTCTACAAACAAGCGCACCACGCTCGACGCCCGAACCGCGGAGAGCTCCCAGTTGGATGGAAACATGGCCGTTGCAATCGGTGTGATGTCGGTATGCCCTTCAACGGTGATGGGAAACTCCGCGCCAGCGACCACCTCCGCCACCGCCCGCAAGGCACGCACGGCATCGGCTCCAAGCTGGGCCTCGCCAGGCGCAAAAAGTACGCTGGCATTGATTTCGACGGTAATGCCGAAAGCACCCTCGGTCACCCGGACCTGACCATCAGCCACCAATGGTGCAAGCACCTTGCGGATCTCCTCCGCCATGTTCTTCACCCGCTCGGCCCTGGACTTGCGCTCAGCCTCGGTGGCATCGGACGGCGTGGGCGCGACCTGCGGCCGGATCGAGGGAATCGGGCTGGAGATGATGCGCGCACTCTCACTGTTGCTGGTGATGTTGCGAAAGGCACTGACCACGGAATCGGACATGATCCGGTACTTGCCTTCGTTGAGGGACGACAGGGAATACATGACCACGAAGAAGGCAAAAAGCAGGGTGATGAAATCGGCGTAGGAAACGAGCCAGCGCTCGTGGTTCTCGTGCTCGTCCTCGCCCTTCCTGCGCCGTGCCATCAATCAGCCCCCGTAGCCCTTGAGGCGGCTTTCGATGATTCTGGGGTTGTCGCCGTTGGCGATGCCGACCAGACCATCCACGACCATCTCGCGTAGGGATACGAGCGTGGCCACGACTCCAAGCAGCTTCTTGGCCACGGGCAGGAAGATGAGGTTGGCGGACCCAACCCCGTATATGGTGGCAACGAAGGCAACTGCGATGCCCGAGCCCAGTTTGGAAGGATCGGAAAGATTCTCCATCACATGGATCAAGCCCATCACCGCCCCCAGGATGCCAATGGTCGGCGCATATCCACCGGCGGCCTCCCAGATCTTTGCCCCCTGCTTCATCTGGCTTTCCCAGCTATCGATCTCGACCTCCAGCACTTCACGAAGACGCTCCGGTTCGACACCATCCACGAGCAGTTGCAGGCCCTTCTGGATGAAGGGGTCTTCAATGGCGGGGATCTGACTCTCCAGCGAGAGCAAACCTTCCTTGCGCGCCACATGGCTCCAGTTCACCACCTGCTCGATGAGGATTGCGTGCTGGAGCTTTGGGGGAACGAAGACCCAGCGCACCATCTGCATGCCGCTCCGAAAAACGCTCAGGGAGCTCTGCAACATCACTGCGCCAAGGGTTCCGCCAATGACGATGAGAAAGGCCGTGGGCTGAATGAGCGAGCCCACATGCCCCCCCTCCAGCACCTGGCCGACCAGAATGGCGGCCAAGGCCAGGGTGATGCCTATGAGGCTGATACTGTCCATGGAAATACCCGTCTGTGGGCTCAGGGAGCGGCCGCCCGGCGACCACGTCCTCGGCCTTCGCCCTTAGCCCTGGGCGCACTCTGGATGGCCCCCGAGATGCGCGAACGCAGGCGGGCGATGGCCTGGCTGTGCAGCTGGCACACCCGGGATTCAGACACCCCCAGCACCTCGCCGATCTCACGCAGATTCATGTCCTGCTCGTAATAAAGCCCCATCACGGTCTTTTCCCGATCAGGCAGATCGTCGATCGCCTTGATCAGGACGTCGCGCATGTTGCCCTCGAGGAGCAAGGTGAGCGGGTCGTTGCCTTCCAGGGTGATATGGCGCTCCAGGTAGTCATCCTCACCCTCGCCGGCAAAATCCTCGAAATAGACCAGCTGATAGCCCCGCGCCTCCTGCAGCATGTGCTGGTAGTCGGAGAGCGGCAGCCCCAGGGATTCCGCCAGCTCCTTCTCGGTGGGATGACGGCCATTCTGTTGTTCGAGCTGGTGGACCGCCGCCTCGATGCGCCGCATGTCCCGCCGCAGACTGCGCGGCAGCCAGTCATTCTCCCGCAGGCCGTCCAGCATCGCCCCCCGGATGCGCTGCACGGCATAGGTTTCGAACTGGGCGCCCAACCCTTCCTCGTAGCGGTTGATGGCGTCGAGCAGGCCCAGCATGCCGTTCTGGATAATGTCTTCGACCTGCACGCTGGCGGGCAGCTTGGCCATCAAGTGATAGGCAATGCGCTTGACCAGGGGTGCGTACTGGACGACGAGCTGCTCCTTGTCGAGGGTACCGGATGCGGTGTACATCTTTGCTCAGCTTTCTGGTCAGATTTTCCTGGGTGCGACGTGAAGCCACAGG
>JAEUNV010000258.1 GCA_016790385.1 Zoogloea sp. | reverse complement strand
CAGTGCTTCCGTCCAGGCGCGCAGCGCCGTCGGGCCAAAGTCGTCGAGCAGCGGCGCGATGACATCCCGGCGGCTGCCGTAGCGCCCCTGGAAGGCGTCAAGGGGCTCGGCGTGGGTGATGTTGAGCCCGCCCTTGCCGGCCAGCAGAAACTTGCGCCCCACCGAGGGCATGGCGTCGAACAGGTCCACCTGAACGCCGCCCCGGGCCAGGGCTTCGGCCGCCATCAGGCCGGCCGGGCCGCCGCCGACGACAGCGACGCGGGAGGGTGAGAAGGAAGGCGGCATGGCGAGTCCGAAAGGGAAAGTTGCGCGATTGTAGTGGGCCGGCCCCGCGCGAACTACAATTCAGCAGATTCCGCCGTCGGCGGCCAGCAGAGGGAGCAGCGATGGAGCAACGCGCAATGCGTGGTAACGGAGTCCGGTCCCTGCTGCGGCGCGTCGCCTGCGGCCTGGGCATGACGGCCTTGAGTGTCGCGGCCCTGGCCGATACGCCGCGCGAGCATCTGGACCGCATCGTCAAAGGCCGGCCGGCCGATCAGAAGGCCGCGCAGGATGCAGGGCGCAAGGCAGCCTTCTTCTGTGCCAACTGCCATGGGGAGGGCGGCATCAGCAAGTATGCCGAAGTCCCCAATCTCGCCGGCCAGCACCCCATCTACGTGCTCGGTCAGATCGACGCCTTTCTTGCCGGCAAGCGCAAGGATGCCTTCATGCAGGGCTTGATGAAGGTGCTCAGTGCTGAGGAAAAGGCCCAGGTGTCGGTGTTCTACGCCACCCAGGCGGTCACGCCGGCCGGCACGCCCTCCACCGCGCGGGCGGCCGAAGGGCGCGATCACTTCGAGCGCCACTGCGTGCGTTGCCACGGGGCGGACGCCCGAGGGGGCGAGAACTTTCCCCGGCTCGCCGGGCAGCAGCCCGAATACCTGCGCCGCAGCTTGCAGCGCTACCTCAAGGTGAGTGGTGAGCGGATCTACCCGCCCATGACCGCCGCGGTGTCCGGCCTCGGTGAAAAGAACATCGAGGCCGTGGTGGAATATCTGGCCAACCTGCGCTGACCGCGGGCGGCCGTCGGCCGGCGCGGGGGCGGACGCCCCTCAGCGCAGGATGGGCACACCACCTTCGTTGCCGCCAAACACCGTCACGCCTTCCTTCACCGTGCCGATCACCTTGATCTCACCCAGCTTGTCGGCGGGGGTCTTGAGCGGGTTGGCCGAGAGCACTGTCAGGTCGGCGAGCTTGCCGGCGGCAATGCTGCCCTTGAGCTTTTCCTCGCCGAGCTGCCGGGCCGGCAGCAGGGTCAGGGCCTTGAGGGCGTCGAGGGGGCTGAGCTGCTGGGCCTCGCCCACCGGGCGCTTGATGGCGGCAGCCAGGGTGGCAAAGGGCGCGGGCTCGATCTGCGACGCGTCGTCGGCCAGCAGCACCGGCAGGCCCTTGCCCACGGCCGCACCGGCCGGGATGAAGCGTGCCGTGCGCTCCTCACCCAGGGCGTAATCCTTGAGGGTGGCAAGGGACAGCCCGAGGCGGCGCGGGGCCAGGGCAAGGCTCACGCCCAGGGTCTTCAGGGTGTCGAGCTGATCGTCGCGCAGGGTTTGGGCGCCGGCCAGCAGGGGGCGGCGGTCCTTGCCCGGGTGCTTGCTGCCGGCCGCCTGCACGCCGCGGATGAACTGGTCGATGGCCGCATCGCCATTGGCCTGCACCGCCACCTGCCAGCCCCCGGCGTAGGCGCGGGAGAACAGCGTTTCGGCCGCCTCGTCGCTGGTGCCAGGGTAGCCGGCAAAGGTGTTGCGCTTGCCCGGCGGCGGCAACTGGTAGGGCTGGGTGAGCCAGGCGCTGCGGTCTTCGGCATTGCCATCGAGCACGAAGGACACGCCGGCCAGCTTGAGGTGGCCCTTGTAGTACTTGGGGCCGATGCTCTTGTGGCCCTTGAGGCTGGCGCCGGCGCTGGCCAGATCGGCATAAAGCAGCACGTCGAGCTTGAGGGCGCCGGTATCGGCGGCCTGGGTGTAGAGGGCCAGGTCGTTGGGGGTGGCGCGGGCTTCCACGGCGGTGGTGTAGCCGCTTTGCAGGTAGAGCGTCTGCCCCTGCTGGATCATGGCCTGGCGGTCGTCGGCGGGCAGCTGCGGCAGCGCGCCGAGCAGGGCGGAGGCGGCGGCGCCTTCGAGCACGCCGTCGGGCTCCTTCGAGCCCGGCCAGCGGCCGATGCTGCCGCCCGGCGGGTCGATGCTGTCGCGGTTGATGCCGGCCAGCTCCAGGGCCTTGCCATTGGCCACCAGGTGGCTGCCGGAGTAATGCACCAGGATCACCGGGGTATCCCGGGAGACGGAATCCAGGTCGCTGCGGCTGGGGCGGCGCTGCTCCCGCAGGCGGGTGTCATCATAGCCAAAGCCGATGATCCAGCCAAAGCGTTTGGCCAGGTCGCCCTTGCTCCATTCGCGCAGCTCGCGCAGCAGGCCGTTGGTGTCCATCACCTTGCCCTCGGGGGGCGACTGCACCTGGGCCGCCACCGAATACAGG
>JAEUNV010000201.1 GCA_016790385.1 Zoogloea sp. | reverse complement strand
GCCACGGTGGCGGCGGAGAAGGGGGCGATCTCGGCCAGCTCGGGCGCGGCGGCAAGGGCTTTCAGCCACTCGATCTCGACCTTGACCCGGTTGCGGATCAGGCCGAACTCGGAAAAATGCCCGCGCAGCGCGGAAACCTTGGATTCGTAGCGGCCGTCGAGGGGCGACAGCGCGGTGATGGGCTGGAGATTCATGCGTAAAGGCCTTGGGGCGAAAAAGCAAAGTTCTCCATTTTACCGTCTTGGAGGTCCGTTCGCCGATGATAAAATCCGGGCTCCCCCAACAGCAGCACCCCCATCATGAGCAAAGGTCCGCAACAACTCGAACGCTTCATTTTCTGGAGTCGCTGGCTCCAGGCTCCACTGTATCTTGGCCTCATCGTTGCCCAGGGCATCTACGTGTGGCTGTTCATGGCCGAACTCGGCCATCTGCTCACATCGGTTTTTGAATCTGGTGGCCACATCAGTGAAACCGAAACCATGCTGGTCGTCCTCGGGCTGATCGACGTGGTGATGATCGCCAACCTGCTGATCATGGTGATCATCGGCGGCTACGAAACCTTCGTCTCGCGCCTCGACCTGGAAGGCCATCCGGACCAACCCGAATGGCTCTCCCACGTGAACGCGGGTGTACTCAAGATCAAGCTGTCCACCGCCATCATCGGCATCTCCTCGATCCACCTGCTCAAGACCTTCATCAATGCGGCCAACATCGGCGAGCACACCATCATGTGGCAGGTGATCATCCACGTGGTGTTCCTCATCTCCGCCCTCGCCATGGCAATGGTGGACAAGATGATGAACCAGACCGTTTTGCTGTCAAAACACTAAAGAGAGGGAGCTTCACCCATGACTGCCATCAAACAGGAAGACCTGATCCAGTCCGTCGCGGACGCCTTCCAGTACATCAGCTATTACCACCCGCTGGACTACATCAAGGCGCTGGGTGAAGCCTACGAACGCGAGGAATCCCCCGCCGCCAAGGACGCCATCGCCCAGATCCTGACCAACTCGCGCATGGCCGCCGAAGGCCACCGCCCGATCTGCCAGGACACCGGTATCGGCATGGTCTTCATCAAGGTCGGCATGCAGGTCACCTGGCCGGACGCCACCATGAGCGTCCAGCAGATGATCGACGAAGGCGTGCGCCGTGCCTACGCCAACCCGGACAACCCCCTGCGCGCCTCGGTGCTGGCCGACCCGGCCGGCGCCCGCAAGAACACCAAGGACAACACCCCGGCGGTGGTGCACTTCGAACTCGTCCCCGGCCATCATGTGGAAGTGATCTGCGCCGCGAAGGGCGGCGGCTCCGAAGCCAAGTCCAAGTTTGCCATGCTCAACCCCTCCGACGATCTGGTGGACTGGGTGCTGCACAAGATCCCCGAGATGGGCGCCGGCTGGTGTCCGCCGGGCATCATCGGCATCGGCATCGGCGGCACGCCGGAAAAAGCCATGCTGCTGGCCAAGGAATCCATCATGGCTCCGGTGGACATCCATGATCTGAAGGCCAAGGCAGCCGAAGCCGCCGCCAAGGGCGAAAAGCTGACCCGCGCCGAAGAGCTGCGCCTCGAACTGTACGAGAAGGTCAACGCCCTGGGCGTGGGCGCCCAGGGCCTGGGCGGCCTCACCACCGTGCTCGACGTGAAGGTGCTCGACTACCCCTGCCACGCGGCCAATCTGCCGGTGGCCCTGGTGCCCAACTGTGCCGCCACCCGTCACTGCCACTTCCACCTGGATGGCTCCGGCCCCGCCAAGATCGAGCCGCCGAAGCTGGAAGACTGGCCGGCCGTCACCTGGACGCCGGATCTCAAGTCCGCCACCCGGGTAGACCTGAACACCCTCACCAAGGAACAGGTCGCATCCTGGAAGCCGGGCCAGAAGCTGCTCCTCAACGGCAAGATGCTCACCGGCCGCGACGCCGCCCACAAGCGCATTGCCGACATGCTGGCCAAGGGAGAAAAGCTGCCGGTGGACTTCACCAACCGGGTGATCTACTACGTCGGCCCCGTCGACCCGGTGCGTGACGAAGTCGTCGGCCCCGCCGGCCCGACCACCGCCACCCGCATGGACAAATTCACCCGCATGATGCTCGAGAAGACCGGCCTGATCTCCATGGTCGGCAAGTCCGAGCGCGGCCCCACCGCCATCGAAGCCATCAAGGACAACAAGTCTGCCTACCTGATGGCCGTCGGCGGCGCCGCCTACCTGGTGGCCAAGGCCATCAAGTCGGCAAAGGTCGTCGGCTTTGCCGATCTGGGCATGGAAGCCATCTACGAGTTCGACGTGCAGGACATGCCCGTCACCGTGGCCGTGGATTCCGCCGGCACCAGCGTGCACAACACCGGTCCGAAGGAATGGCAGGCTAAGATCGGCAAGATCCCGGTCAGCGTGGCCTGAGGTTTCCGGTCGCAGCCATCAGACGAGCCCGGCCCTGCGCCGGGCTTTTTCATCCTTCACCACGCACCCGATGCGACGCCACCATGTTTCGCAAACTGCGCATCGTCATTCTGCTGTTCATCCTCGCCACCGTGGCCGTCGGCGCATGGCGAAGCAACGCACGGGCCACCGACTGGAAAAACTCCATCCACGTCACCCTCTACCCCATTGCTGCCGACAACTCACCCGTCACCCGACGAACCGTCGCCCAGATCCGCGCGGAGGATTTCGCCCCGCTCGGAGAGTGGATGCAGGAACAGGTCCAACATCACGGCCATTCACTGCTGAAACCCCTGGCGATCAACCTGGCGCCTCCCCTGGACGCGCTGCCGCCGCCCTTCCCGACCGGCGGCAGTGCCCTGGCCATCGGCTGGTGGAGCCTTCAACTCCGCTGGTGGGCCTGGCTTCATGACTCGGCCCCAGGCCCCAAAGCCCAGATCCGGCTTTTCGTGCTCTATCACGACCCGGCCCTCAGCCCGCGGCTCGATCATTCCCTGGGCCTGCGCAAAGGCATGATCGGGGTGATCAAGGTGTTTGCCGACCGTAACGAACACCAGCGCAACATGGTGATCGTGGCCCATGAGCTGCTGCACACCCTCGGCGCAAGTGACAAGTACGACCTGAGCACCAACCAGCCCCTGTACCCCGACGGCTACGCCGAGCCCGGGCGTCAGCCGCGCCACCCCCAGCGCTTTGCGGAAATCATGGCCGGGCGCATCCCCCTGGGTGAAGACCGCGCCGAGATCCCGGAGCATCTCTTCCGTGCCGTGATCGGGCCGGCCACCGCGACCGAGATCGGGCTGGCTCCCGCGCGCTGAACGCGCCCGCAAGCGGCGCGCTAGAACTTCGCCGGCCGCAGCACCGACGCATCGACGACAAATACAACGATGCCGTAGTCGGCGTAGAAGCGTGTCTGGAGCATGTCCACGATCTTCCCGGCCACCGCATCGTCGCACAGTACCTCGATGCGGATGTTCGACGAGGCGCGCCAGGCGCCGTCCCTGACGCCACGATCACCCTGCCCCCTGGCCTCGGTCAGGGTGTAGCCACGCGCGCCCTGACGTTTGAGTTCAGGCAACAGCAGGGCTTCGAGTTCCGCCTCGCATACGATGGTGACGAGCTTCTTGGGGGTAAGTGCAGGACTCACGAAAGCACTCCTTGCAGGTGCGTGGCCAACCAATGGTAGAGGGGAATGCCCGCCATCAGGTTGAAGGGAAAGGTGATGCCCAGGGATGCCCCGATGGACAGTGCCGGGTTCGCCTCGGGCACGGCGATGCGCATGGCCGCCGGAGCGGCAATATACGATGCGCTTGCATACAGGGTAGCCAGCAGAACCGCATTGCCAAGGGAAAACCCGAGGAACCCGGCGGTGAGCACACCCAGAAGCCCCGCGCAGATCGGAGCAAGCACGGCGAAGGCCACCAGGAAGGGCCCGGCCCGACGCAGATCGCCCAGCCGCCCGGCGGCCACCAGCCCCATCTCCAGCAGGAAGAAGGCGAGCATTCCCTTGAAGAGATCGAAGAATACCCGGTCCAGGGGCCGGATACCGTCGGCGCCCGCCAACCAGCCGATCAGCAGCCCACCCGCCAGCAGCACGATGCTCTTGCCCGCCAGCACCTCGTGAAGCAGCGTGGACCATTGCACCTGCCCCTGCCCCCGGCGGGCGAGGAAGACGCCCACCAGCAGGGCCGGCAGCTCAAGCAGGGCGAGGAACACGGTCATGTAACCGTCCGCCGGAACGGCGCGCGAGGCAAGAAAACTACTTGCCACCGCAAACGTCACCACGCTCACCGAGCCGTAATGGGCGGCGATGGACGCCGCATCGGAGCGGGGCAGCCGCCCCAGCTTGTGCAGCACCGGAAAGCAGGCCAGGGGAATCAGCATGGCCACGCCCACCACCACCAGGGCAGGGACGGCCAGTTCCAGCACATCGTGGCGCGCCAGCTCGACGCCGCCTTTCAAGCCGATGGCCAGCAGGAGAAAGATGCTCAGGGCCTCGTAGACCACGCCCGGGATCTTCAGGTCCGAGCGCACGACACCGGCCAGGAGGCCGAGCATGAAGAAAAGGATGACAGGTTCAAAGGGCATGGGTTTCACTCGACATGCCGACGACCGCGGGGTCGTCGGCATGTCCAATCAATGAGGTTGGCGGGCGCTGGCGGGCGTGGAGTCCGCGACTTCGCGCAGGGTGAGTTCCCAGTCCTTCAAGGCTCGGGAGACGAGCACGGCCTCGCCGCCCTCCAGGCTGCCGCTGGCATTGACAATGTCGAGCACAGCGCGCAGGAGGCAACGCCGCAGCGCGGAATCCTGCACTTCGGCCAACACGGCGCCAACGGTCTCCTCGCCAAGCGCAAGCTGTCCGGACGATGTCCAGACGCCGCTCAGCAGCAGGTCGTCACAGCATTCCTGCATCACACGGTCAAAATCCGCCTCGTCAAGGCCAAGGCGGGCCAGAAGATCGCGTCTGTGCAGGATGGACAATTCCGCAGCGTCGATGGCCCCGTCAGCCATCAACGCAAGCGCCAGGACGCGGGCCGCGGCCTGGGGACTGTTGGAAGGGTACTGACGCATTCGGATGCTCCTTGAAATGCCCGTCTCTCGCGGGCGGCATCCACAGAATGGCGGGCTTGCAACATAAACTCAAATGAAATACTTTATAAAAAGCCATAAATCAAAACTTATACAATGCCCCGCCGCCGCATCACCCTCCGCCAGCTTGAGACCTTTTCCACCGTCGCCCGCCTGGGCAGTTTCACGCGTGCTGCCGAAGCGCTTCACCTGACACAACCGGCGATCTCCATCCAGATCCGACAACTCGCCGACACCGTAGGAATGCCACTTTTCGACCAATCCGGTCGCACCCCGCGCCTGACAGCGGCGGGTGAGGAACTGCTGGCCACCACCCGCCGCCTCGACGATGTCTGGAACGGATTCGAGACCGCCATCGACGCCATGCGCGGGCTCAGACGCGGCAAGCTGCGCGTTGCCCTGGTCACCACCGCCAAGTATTTCCTCCCGCGCATGCTGGGTAGCTTCTGCCGCCGCTACCCCGACATTGCCATCGAGCTGGAGATCGCGAATCGAGACCGGATCGTCGAACGCCTCCGCAACAACGAGGACGACCTTTATGTGATGTCGTTTCCGCCGGAAGACCTGGACATCGAGGTTCACCCCTTTCTCGACAATGAGCTTGTCGTGCTGGCCCCTCGCGACCATTGGGCCGCAGGCCGGGCGGTGACGCTGGCGGAGCTGGCGGGCGAACCCTTTCTGCTACGCGAGTCCGGCTCGGGCTCGCGCCGCGCCATCGACGACTTTGCACGCCAGGCCGCGGTCACCCTGCGCGTTCGCCTTGCGCTGGCAAGCGACGAAGCCCTGCTCGAACTCGCCGGAACCGGCATGGGGCTGGCAGTGCTCTCCCGGCACGCCCTGGGCGACAGGCTTGCCGTGGAGGGGCTGGTGATTCTGGATGTGGAGGGCTTCCCCTTGCACCGGCCCTGGAACCTCGTTCATCTGCGCAACAAGATTCTTCCGGTTCCCGCCCGCGCCTTCCTGGACGAGATGTTGAAGACATCCCCTGCCCAGGGTGTGGGACGCACGTAAGCTCACCGCGCAACATTGCGGTAAGCACTCACTTTCCTTAATACCTGCCTGAGCTATTCTCTAGTACTGATCCGATCGCCACACCGAGGAGCAGGTCGCCACCTGCATCCCACACAAAGAGGCCGAAAAGAATGCCCTCAGATTTCTTCTCCGCAAAGGCGGAGCGCATACGCCAGCGCGTCATGGATACCCTGCTCAGCGCCTTTTCCGAGCTGTCCGAAGGCCTGCTCATCGTCGACCGGGACGCCCGCATCGTCTGGATGAACGAACAATACCCGCGCCACCTCGGCTTTTCCGACCCGGCCGAGGCCATCGGAAAGCCCGTGGAAGAGGTGATCCCCAACAGCCAGATGCGCAGCGTGGTCACCTCCGGCCAGCCCATCATGCTCGACATCATGGAGTTCGGTCGAGACTCCTTCGTGGTGATGCGCCTGCCCGTTCGCGACGAAACCGGCGAGATCATCGGCGGTTTCGGGGTGGTGATCTTTGACGACCCGCGACGGCTGGCCCCCATCGTGTCGCGTTTCCAGAGTCTGCGTAACGAGCTCGACGACACCCGCCGCAAGCTCGACGAGGCGCGCCGCACCAAATACACCTTCGCCAGCTTCGTCGGTGCAAGCCCGGCGTGCATCGACGTGAAGGACCAGGCACGGCGCGCGGCGCGATCCAGCTCGCCGGTGCTCATCATCGGTGAAACGGGAACCGGCAAGGAACTGCTGGCCCAGGCCATCCACTCCGCCAGCCCGCGGGCCGCCGCACCCTTCGTTGCGGTCAACATCGCAGCCATTCCCGAATCCCTGCTCGAAGCCGAATTCTTCGGGGTAGCCCCCGGCGCCTACACGGGAGCCGACCGCAAGGGCCGCACCGGCAAGTTTGAGCTGGCCCAGGGCGGCACGCTTTTTCTGGACGAGATCGGAGACATGTCTCCAGCCTTGCAGGCCAAGCTCCTGCGCGCCCTCCAGGAAAAGGAGATCGAGGCCGTCGGCTCCAATCGCCTGATCAGCGTGGACGTGCGCATCATTGCGGCCACCAGTCGAAAGCTCCACGAGGAAGTGGCGGCAGGGCGCTTCCGGGCCGACCTGTTCTACCGCCTCAACGTGATGACCCTCGACGTTCCGCCCCTGCGCGAACGTCTGGACGACCTGCGGATCATCGCTGAATCCCTGGCGGACACGGTGGCGCGACGCCTTGGCGAACCCCCCCGCAGCCTCGCACCGGCAGCCCTCGCCTATCTGGCCCGCTATAACTGGCCCGGCAATGTGCGCGAGTTGTCCAACGTGATCGAGCGGGCACTCCTCATGTCGGATGCGGACACCCTTGAACGGGGCGACTTTGCGCGCATCCTGCCCGGCCTCGACAGCGATCACGCCTCGGCGGCGGGCGGCCGTGCGCGCACCCTGGAGGCGGTCCACCAGAACGCCGAGCGGGAAGCCATTCTGGCGGCCATCGCGGCAGCCGCTGGCAACAAGGCCCAGGCGGCCCGCAGCCTGGGCATCTCCCGCGCCTCCCTTTACGAGAAGATCAGCGCCCTGGGCATCAGCGGCAGCACGCCCTGAACACCGGACAGTGCGGGCCCACGGTGGCGCCCGCACTGTCCGCCCGTCCGGACACCCTGTCAGGCAATCGAGGCACGGCCACCGTGCGCAAACAAACAAATCGCTTATAAATCAATAAGAAATATTTTGGCACGGAACCTGCCCTGGTTTTCTCCGCAAACATTCTATGGAGGAGAAAACCATGTCGTTCCTGATCGTACTCGCCTCACTATGCTTCCTGATGTTCATCGCATATCGAGGCTACAGCGTCATCCTGTTCGCACCCGTTGCCGCGCTGGGTGCCGTGCTCTTCACCGACCCGACCCTCGTTGCGCCCATGTTTACCGGCCTGTTCATGGACAAGATGGTCGGCTTCGTCAAAAACTACTTCCCGGTCTTTCTGCTCGGCGCCATCTTCGGCAAGGTGATTGAGCTTTCGGGCTTTTCGAAGGCCATCGTCTCGTCGGTGATACGCCTGGTCGGGGCAGAACGCGCGATGCTCTCCATCGTGCTGGTCTGCGCCGTTCTGACTTACGGCGGCGTGTCGCTGTTTGTGGTCGTCTTCGCCGTCTATCCGTTTGCGGCCGAGATGTTCCGCCAGGGCGGCATTCCCAAGCGCCTCATCCCCGGCACCATCGCCCTGGGCGCCTTCTCCTTCACGATGGACTCCCTGCCGGGCACCCCGCAGATCCAGAACGTGATCCCGACCACCTTCTTCAAGACCAACATCTATGCCGCGCCTACCCTGGGCGTGCTGGGCTCCATCTTCATCTTCCTGGCCGGCATGGCTTACCTGGAATGGCGTCGTCGCAGCGCCAAAGCCGCAGGCGAAGGCTATGGCACCGAGCTGGTCAATGAGCCGGAACCCTTCGATGACAGGGAAAAGCTGGCCAATCCCGTCCTGGCCATCCTTCCCCTCGTCCTGGTGGGTATCACCAACAAACTGTTCACCGACCTCATCCCGCAGATCTACGGCAAGAGCCATTCCTTCGTTCCCGCGGTAATCGGCAAGGCCGCCCCGGTTGTGCAGGATGTCTCCAAGATCGCCGCCATCTGGGCCGTGGAAGGCGCCCTGCTGGTGGGCATCCTGACCGTGATGGTGTTCGCCTGGCGCACCGTCGCCGCGCGCTTCGCGGAGGGCACCAAGGCGGCCGTGGGCGGCGCCCTGCTGGCATCCATGAACACCGCGTCCGAGTATGGCTTCGGTGCTGTCATCGCGGCCCTGCCCGGCTTCCTGGTGGTAGCCGACGCCCTCAAGGTGATCCCCAATCCGCTGGTCAACGAAGCCATCACCGTCACGACGCTGGCGGGTATCACCGGTTCGGCATCGGGTGGCATGGGGATCGCCCTGGCCGCCATGTCGGAAACCTTCATCAACGCCGCCAACGCGGTGGGCATCCCCCTTGAAGTGCTGCACCGGGTGGCCTCGATGGCCTCCGGCGGCATGGATACGCTGCCTCACAACGGCGCGGTCATCACCTTGCTGGCCGTCACCGGCCTGACCCACAAGGTGGCCTACAAGGACATCTTCGCCATCACCCTGATCAAAACCAGCGCGGTCTTCTTCGTGATCGCCACCTACTACGCCACCGGCCTCGTCTGAGCCGCGGACACGTTGGCAAGAAAGGAGTGAGCATGAACAACATCCCTTCCGCCCTCGCCAGCGCCCTTCCGGGCGATGGCAACGGCAAGATTGTCTCGGCCCGCGAAGCCGTACAGTTGATCCGCCCGGGCAGCACCGTGGCGACCGGTGGCTTTGTGGGTATCGGCTTTCCCGAGAACATCGCCGTCGCCCTTGAGTCCCTTTACCTGGAAAACCAGGCCGCCGAAGCCCCCGGGCCGGACGGCCCGGCCAACCTGACCCTGGTTTACGCGGCGGGCCAGGGGGACGGCAAGGAGCGCGGCCTCAACCACCTTGGCCACGACGGCCTGGTGGCCCGCGTGATCGGCGGCCACTGGGGTCTGGTACCGCGATTGCAGCAACTGGCGGTGGCGGACCGCATCGAGGCCTGGAACCTGCCCCAGGGCGTGATCTCCCACCTGTTCCGCGATATTGCCGCTGGCAAGCCTGGCACCCTCACCCGGGTGGGCCTGGGCACCTTCGTGGACCCCCGCTTCGGCGGCGGCAAGCTCAATGCCCGCACCACCACGGACATCGTGCGGATCATGGAGATCGACGGCGAGGAATACCTCTTCTACAAGGCCTTCCCCATCCACGTGGGCATCATCCGCGGCACCACCGCCGACGCGGATGGCAACATCACCATGGAAAAGGAGGCCCTGACCCTCGAAGCCCTGGCCATCGCCATGGCCGCCCACAACAGCGGCGGCATCGTGATTGCCCAGGTGGAGCGGATTGCCGAGCGGGGAAGCCTGAGCCCCCGCCAGGTCAAGATCCCCGGCATTTTCGTGAACTGCGTGGTGGTGGCCGAAAAGCCCGACTACCACATGCAAACCTTCATCGAAAACTACAGCCCGGCCTTCTCCGGAGAGCTGCGGGTGCCCATGTCGGCCATCCCCCCGATGGGCATGAGCGAACGCAAGATCATCGCCCGGCGGGCCGCCCTCGAACTGCGCGCCAACGCGGTGGTAAACCTGGGTATCGGCATGCCCGAAGGCATCGCCGCAGTAGCTGCCGAGGAGAAGGTCATCGACCTGATCACCATGACCGCCGAACCGGGCGTGATCGGCGGGGTGCCGGCCGGGGGGCTGAATTTTGGCGCCGCGGTGAATACCCAGGCGGTCATCGATCAGCCCAGCCAGTTTGACTTCTATGACGGCGGTGGCCTCGACATGGCCTTTCTCGGCCTTGCCCAGGCGGACCGCCAGGGCAACCTCAACGTGTCCCGCTTCGGGCCACGCCTGGCCGGGGCCGGAGGCTTCATCAACATCAGCCAGAATGCCAAGAAGGTGGTGTTCGTCGGCACCTTCACGGCGGGCAACCTGGAAATCGTCCTGGAGGCAGGGAAGCTGGCCATCGTCAATGACGGCCAGTCGTCCAAGTTCGTGAACGAGGTGGAGCACCGCACCTTCAGCGGCCCCCAGGCCATCCGCCGAGGCACGCCGGTGCTTTACATCACCGAACGTTGCGTGTTCAGCCTGGTGCCGGAAGGCCTGGAGCTGATCGAGGTGGCCCCCGGCATCGACATCGAAAGGGACATCCTCGCCCGCATGGCCTTCCGACCACACATGCCCCAGCCCCCCCGGCTGATGGACCCCCGCATCTTCGCCGACGAACCCATGCACCTGCGCCAGGATCTGCTCGCCATACCGCTGGCGGAGCGCTTTTCCTTCGACCCGACGGGCCGCCTGTTCTTCGTGAATTTCGAGGGGCTGGAGATCCGCGATCAGGGCGACATCGATGCGGTGGAACGGGCTGTCGATGAAAGGCTAGACGCGATCGGACATCGGGTGGACGCGATCATCAACTATGACCGCTTCCGCATCGCCCCGGACATGGAGGATGCCTATGCCAAAATGGTGAAGGGTTTGGTGGAGCGCCACTACAACGCGGTCACCCGCCACACCTCAAGCACCCATGTGCGTCTGCAACTGGCGGCGGCCTTCAGCCGCAACGCGCAAACACCAAACCTGTATGCGCTGACCGACAAGCCCTGAAACCGGCCGTCCCGACCCGCCTAGCGCGGGCGGGACGTGGGCTTTCAACGGATGATGTCGACGATCTCGACCCCCATCTCGTAGAGGCCTCCGTCCAGGCCGTGGCAACGGCGCACCCTCACCCGGGCATGCAAGGGCATGAAAGGACCGCCATGCTCGGGCGGCAGCACCGCCACCTCGAAGACTTCATCCATGCGCGGGACATGGGTGGAATGGATGGTCATCCCGCCCACGCCCAGTTCGATACAGTCGCCAACAACGGGCGCCCCGCCACCGGTGAGCTTGATGCCCACTTTGCAGCCGAGTGGAATGCGGCGCTCTCTGCGACGTTCGGTCATGCGGTCCATAGATTCAAATCCGGCAGTTGAAGCGCGCACCTTACGAAACTCGGCCCGTCAGGGCAAGGCTCAGAGACGCTTGCAGGCAGTGCCCACGCCGGTTCAAGGCTGCGCCGCGGCCACCGGCGAGGGCAGGCGATGCAGGCGGATCTCTCCCAGTGCCACACGCTGGGAGATGGGGCGGTTGCTCTCTATCCCTTCCTCCCAGGCGGTCACCTCGTAGCCGGCAAAACCCGGCTGACTGCCCAGCTGGGCCGCCCGCCGGGCGAAGACCTGGCGGGCCTCTCCGTCACCCCCGGTGTGCAGGGATTTCATGCGCAGGACGATTCGATAACGCTCTTCCCCAAAGCGGGCCTCCTGGATGGACCAGTTGGGCGCCAGCGGGTCCACCAGCGCATAGACAGCCACCGCGGCGGCCGCGGCCGGAATCTTGAGGTAGCCATTGTCAAGCGCCACCACTGCGGCGGTGGGCAGCAGCAGCCAGTCGTGAGGAGGCTCGCCGAGGGTGCCGCAGGCCGCCGGCACGCTCGCCACGAACATCATGACGGGAAGACGCAGGGCGCGGGGAAGGGCCACGGATCAATTGCCGAGATAGTTGAACAGGGACAGGTTGCTGACGCGCATGAAGCTTTGCTGGGCCGCCTGAAGGTAGGTCTGCTGCTGGGTCAGATTGCTGACCACTTCGGCGTAGTCGGCATCCTGGAGACGCGACAGGGTTTCGGCGTATTGCAGATCCAGATCGCCATTGATGTTCTGCTGGGTCTCGACCTCGACCATGCGCGAACCGACCCCCGAGCGCACCTGGTTGATGCTTTCCTGGGAGGCATCCATGCCCGCAATGGTCTGGGTGACGGCAAAGCGATTGACCTTGTCGTTGCCCGAGTTGAGGGCGTTGGCGAAGTTGCCCAGAACATCGAAAGTGCTGGCCACGGTGGACAGGGAATAGCTGTCACCGGCCGCCGGCGTACCCGTCAGGGTCATGCTGACACCGCCGAAGCTCAGGGTCGTGTCGCTGCCGCTGGTGGTGACTGTCGGCGTGATCGGCGACGCATGCGCCGGATCGGCCGTGGAATCGAAGACCTGATAGGTGGGGCCGGCACTCACATTGATGGCATAGGTGTGGCCGTTATAGCCGGACAGGCTGGCCCCCGACACCAGGGCGGTGCCGGTGTTGGCGGCGGTCGACAGGGCAAACCCCGATCCGCTTGGTGCCCGGATACGGTTGAAGATCTCTTCGCCGGAGCTGGTGATGGGCAGGTTGCGCGACGATGAAATCTGCAGGCTGCGCGCACCCTGGTCGCCCTGGTAACTGATGCCGCCGGCCATGCTGCCGACGAAGGGCTGGATGTTGCTGCGAAAGCCGGAAAACACGTAGTCCCCGGTGGAATCCTGACTGTTCGCGATGGACTGGAGGGCGGAAAACTGCTGGGAGATGTCGGACGCAATGGCCGCCCGCTCGGAATTGGAATACGCCCCGTTGCCGGCTTCCACTGCGCGGGTACGCACGTAGGTGACAAGATCGTTGGCGGCATCGAGCTTGCTATCCACCACCCGCAGGGCGTCGCTGGCGTACCCCTGGTTGGCGGCGTAAAGGGCGTTGACGCTCTTGGACTGGGTCACTTCGAGGGCCCGGGCGGAG
>JAEUNV010000147.1 GCA_016790385.1 Zoogloea sp. | reverse complement strand
GCGGCGTCGGCGGTGACGTTGGGCCGGGCTTCGTAGATGATGCCGATAACGCCCAGGGGCACACGCATCTTGCCCACCGAGATGCCGGACGGGCGGCGTTTCATGTCGGTGACCTCGCCCACAGGATCGGGCAGAGCGGCGACCTGTTCGAGGCCTTGAGCCATGGCCTCGATACCTTTTTCGGACAGGGTCAGGCGATCAATCATGGATGGCTCAAGGCCGTTGGCGCGCGCCTCCTCCAGGTCGCGCTGGTTGGCAGCGAGGAGTTCGGCCTTGCGGGCGCGGATTTCGGCGGCCATGGCCAGCAGGGCGGTGTTCTTGGCGCCGGTGGTTGCAGCGGCAACCGCCCGGGAGGCGGTGCGGGCCTGGCGGCCGACGGTCTGCATGTAGGTCTTGATGTCCATCGCGTTTACTCTCGAATCGGTGGGCGGCGTTCAGCGCCGCGCCGGGGGCTGGGCGCCGCCGCGGGTCAGGCGCAGGCACAGTTGCAGGAACTCGTCCCACACGTCACCCGTTGTCAGACCCTTGATCATCCGGTCAATTCTGGCGGCGTGCAAGATTGCGGTGCGCAGGGCGCCGCTCGACAGGCGTTGCAGGGCGCGCTGGATGGCCTGCTTGCGGCGCTCTTCGAAAACCCGTTCGGCTTTGAGGAGGCCTTGCAGGGCCTGGCCCTCGTCAACGCCCATGCGCAGGCGGGCCAGGGTGCGGATCTCGTTGGCCAGGGCCCACAGGACCAGGAGCGGCGCTTCGCCTTCGCCCTTGAGGCCCTCCAGCAGCCGCGCGCAGCGGGCGGCGTCACCTTCCAGCAAGGCATTGCGCAGCTTGTCCACGTCGTAGCGGGCCACGTTGAGCACGGCGTCGCGCACGGCTTCCAGGGTCAGCTCGCCCGGCGGATGGAGCAGGCCGAGCTTGAGGATCTCCTGGTGGGCGGCCAACAGGTTGCCTTCAATGTGATCCGCGATGAAGGCCAGGGCTTCCGGTGAGGCTTTCTGCTGCTGGGCGGCGAGGCGGCGGGCCAGCCATTCGGGCAGGCGCTCCCGCTCCGGGGCGTTCAGCTCGACGCACACGCCGGCTTCGGCGAGGGCCACGAACCACGCTACCTTGCGCGTGGCCCAGTCCACTTCGGGCAGGGTGATCAGGGTGACAACGCCATCGTCCAGGTGGCGGGCGTAGCGCTGGAGAGCGTCGCCGCCGTCGCGGCCGGGCTTGCCATTGGGGATGCGCAGGTCGACGAGCTTGCTGGCCCCGAAAAGGGACAGGTTGCCCGCGGCAGATTGCAGATCCGTCCAGCGAAAACCCTGGCCGGCTACCAGCACCTCGCGTTCGGCGTAGCCCTGCCTGCGTGCGGCGGCGCGGATCGCATCGCCCGCTTCAAGCACCAGCAGCGGTTCGTTGCCATGGAGAACGTAGAGTGGGCCGAGGGGCTTGTCGAGCTGGCTGGCGAGCTGCTCGGGGCGCAGGTTCACGGTTTGGGCGGGGCGTCGGGCATCCGGGCTGCGGAGAGCCTGCGCATCAGCTGCTGCACCAGATCGCCCTGCATGTCGCGGTAAAGCAGGATTTCTTCCTGCTCCTTGGCCAGCACCTGGGAATCATCGAAGGCCAG
>JAEUNV010000135.1 GCA_016790385.1 Zoogloea sp. | reverse complement strand
CACATACCGGGCAAGGCGAACCAAAGTTAAGCCTAAACGCTTATCTTGAACGGACTTAAGGAGAACCAAAATGGCTGCCACTATCAACACCAATGCGATGTCGCTGAATGCACAACGCAATCTTTCCACCTCCCAGGCCAGTCTGGCCACTTCGGTGCAGCGCCTGTCTTCCGGCCTCCGCGTCAATAGCGCGAAGGACGATGCGGCGGGCCTGGCGATTGCCGACCGCATGAACTCGCAAGCCAAGGGCTTCGATGTGGCCATCCGCAACGCCAACGACGGCATCTCCATGGCGCAGACCGCTGAAAGCGCCATGCAGGCCGTGACCGACAACCTGCAACGGATGCGCGAACTCGCCGTGCAGGCCGCCAACGGCACCTACACCTCCGGCGACCAGGCCAACCTGAACACCGAATTCCAGCAACTGCAATCGGAAATCCAGCGCGTTATCGGCGGCACCACCTTCAACGGCCAGAACGTGCTGAACCTCTCCTCCGCCGTGACCTTCCAGGTCGGCGCAGGTACGGCCACCACCGACACCATCAGCGTGCAGGGCAGCGCCGTGACCCTGTCCGGCGTGTCAGCCGCCGTATCCGGCAGCGTGTCCAGCGTGGGCGCGGCCACCGCAGCGATTGCGAGCATCGACACCCAGATCAACAACGTGAATACCGCCCGCGCCACCTGGGGTGCCGTACAAAACCGCTTCAGCTCGGTTGTCCAGACCCTGTCGGTGGCATCTGAGAACGCCCAGGCGTCCCGCGGCCGGATCATGGATGCCGATTTTGCCCAGGAAACGGCGAACATGACCCGCGGCCAGATCCTGCAACAGGCGGGTACCGCCATGGTGGCGCAGGCCAACAGCATGCCCAACAACGTGCTGTCCCTGCTGCAATAAGCCGCTTCAAGCAATCGCAACAGGCGCCGCGCCCTGACCGGCGCGGCGCCTGTCGCACAACCGGGAGAACATCATGAGCATCCAGTCCGTCGGCGCGGGCAGCACGCAATACGCGCCTCCCGTACAGACCCCCGCCCAAAACACCGGTGCAGGCGCAGTACGTGCGGCGGAGGCCACTCCCGAGGCAGCCCGCGCTCAACAATCCGCCCCTCCCCAGAACGCCCTTCGGCCGCCCCCCAGCAGTGAGCAGTTGAATCAGGCCGTGAAGCAGATTCAGGACGTGATCAAGCAAACCGCCAACAGTCTTCAGTTCTCCATCGACGAGGACATCGGGGTGACGGTGGTCAAGGTCATCGACACCGAGTCCAAGAAGGTCATCCGGCAGATCCCATCTGAAGAAGTCATCGACATTGCCAAGGCCCTGGACAAGCTTCAAGGCCTGCTGGTCAAGCAACAAGCGTGAAGGCACGCCCCGGCGGGCATCGACACCCGTAGCCAGCTCCTCCCCTGGCAACATTGATCCCACCCCTGCGGTGGGATTTTTTTCCGTACTCGCACTCCACCCCGGGGAACCGCGGCCATCTCGAAGGGATTGGCACGGTACATGCATAATGACTGCATTCCCGGCGTTGGCCTCAAGTTCTCTGAAGCCCGGCCGTAATTAAAACCAGTAGCAACGAAGCACGACAGGGGTACATCATGGCAAGCCTTTCTTCAGCCGGCATTGGTTCGGGACTGTCGGTCGAGTCGATCATCAGCAGCCTGATGTCCATTGAGAAACAGCCCGTTACCAAGCTTCAGAGCCAGCAGAGCAGCTACCAGTCGAAGATTTCCGCCCTCGGCACGCTCAAGAGCGGCCTGTCGGCCCTCCAAACGGCGGCCAAGGCATTGACACCGGCAATCGGCCAGAACGCAACGGCAGCTTTTTCCGCCTACAAGGCAAGCCTTGCCGATTCGACCATCGCTACAGCAACGGCCGGCAGTTCAGCCGTCGCGGGCACGTACTCGCTGGAGGTCACGACACTGGCCACAAACCAGCGCCTCGCCCTCGGCAAGACCTACAGCGCAGGCGACCCTGTTCTTGATTTTGGCTCGGACAGCAGCCGCACCCTGACCATCACCAAGGGCAGCAACGCCGTTGACATCACCTTGGAAAGCGGCCAAAACACCCTTGCCGGCGTGCGGGATGCCATCAACAAAGCTGGCGCCGGGGTGAGCGCCAGCATTGTTACCGATACGGGGGGCAAGCAGAACCTCCTGCTCACTGCCACCACCGGTGGCACGGCCGCCGCCGTCAGCCTTTCCGGCACTGCCGAATTCATCGATCCCGCCGCACCGGGCAGCCCGATCGCCGCCGCCAGTGCCTTCAGCGAAACGCTGGCAGCAACCGACGCGGTAGTGAAGATCCAGGGCATTTCCATCGCCACCAGCGGCAACTCCATCTCCAATGCGATCGACGGCGTGAATCTGGAATTGACCAAGACCGGCTCGACCACGCTGACGATCACACGTGACACATCGGACCTGAAGACAAAGGTCGACAGTTTCATTAATGCGTACAACAGCCTCAACTCTTCCCTGAAGAGCCTCGGCGCCTACAATACCACCACCAAGACAGCGGCCGTTCTCAACGGCGACGCGTCCCTGCGCACCATTCAGTCGCAGATCCGCGGCAGCCTCACGAACGTTCCTGCCAGCCTCGGAAGCAGTTCCATCAAGGCGCTCAGCGACATGGGCATCTCGTTCCAGACCGACGGCAGCCTGAAACTGGACACCACCAAGTTCGACAAGGCGGCAAGCGCCAATTTCGCAGACGTGGCCTCGGCGATTGGTGCCTATGGCGATGCGATGAAGACGACCACGACCAACCTGCTGGACACGAGTGGAGTCATCGCAAGCCGCACCGACGGCCTGAACTCGAGCATAAAGAACCTCGACAGGCGGATCGAGGCGCTCAATTCGCGCCTGACGATGATTGAAAAAACCTACCGGGCGCAATTCACGGCCCTGGATACAACCATGGCGAGCATGAGCACAACGAGCAGCTACCTGAGCCAGCAGTTGTCCATCCTCAGCAACATGGCAAGCAACTAACCCCGACCGGAGAACAAGATGTCGTTTGGCCTCGCCACCCGCCGCGCTGCCTCAGTCTATGCCGAAGTCGGCGTGGAAACCGGGGTCTCCACTGCCGATCCGCACAAACTCATCCTGATGCTCTTCGAAGGCGCGCTGTTGCAGATCGGTACCGCTGCCATCGCCATGGACAACAAGGACATTCCCACCAAGGGCACCGCCACCTCCAAGGCCATAGAGATCATCACCAACGGACTCAAGGTGAGTCTCGATTACGAGGCCGGGGGCGAACTGGCGGAGCGCCTCGGTGCTCTATACGATTACATGACGCAGCGTCTGCTCCACGCCAACCTCAACAACAGCCGGCCCGCCCTGGACGAAGTTGCGCGGCTGCTGAACGAACTGAAAGGCGCCTGGGAAGAAATCGGCACCTACGACCAGGCCAACCGCTAAGAACGCCGGAGAATATTGCATGAGCTCCCTCGCCCTTCTTCAACAGATGAGCGCCTACTCCACCGAAATGGTTGATGCGGCGCGGGCAAATGATTGGGACCGCCTGAGCCGCCTGGAGCGGCAGGTTGCATCCCTGCGCGACCGGCTCGGCGTCGAAGAGGCACTGGGCTTCCCAGGTCGCCCAAGGCAGATGTCGGAAGAGGAACGCAAGAAAAAGATCGCCCTGATCCGGCGGATTCTCGACGATGACAAGGAAGTCCGTGTCCACACCGACCCGTGGATGGACAACGTGCGCCAATTGCTGTCGGGCGGCGTGCGCCAGCGCAACGTGCGCGCGGCCTACGGCGACCCCGAAATCGGCTGACCACCGCCCCGTGTGCGGGCAGACATCATGATTCCCGGAGATCTCGCCGCCCGCCTCCGGATGCTCACCGAAGCCAGCTTTTTCTCCGGTGAGCCAAACGTCGCTCCACTTGCGCGTGCCCGGGCCATACCCGCTGATCTGCCGACCTTCACCCCGGGCCAGCGCATCACCGCCACCTTGCAGAACGTCAATCAGGATCAGACGGTCCAGGGCCGGGTCAATGGCCGCAATGTCATTCTTTCGCTGCCCCAGTCCGTCAAAGCAGGCGATACCCTCGAACTGATCGTCAGTGAAGTCACGCCCAAGGCGGTCTTCGCCAATCTGGCCAACCCGGCCCCGCTGCCGACCGACCGCCCGGCGCTCAGCCAGACCGGAAAACTGATCAGCTTTCTGCTCACAGGACAGCCTTCGCCGGGAACAACGCCGCTGAACCAAGGTGAAGCCCTGGCGCCGTCCGCGCCCCAAACCCCCGCAGCCGCCGCCCAACTGGCGGCCCGGTTGGCCAGCGCAGTAAGCGAGAGCGGATTGTTCTACGAATCCCATCAGACCCAGTGGCTCGCCGGACATTTGAGTACCGCAGCCTTGCGGAAGGAGCCCCAGGGCCAGGTCAACGTGTCGCAGAAAGCCGATGTACTGGCCACGGTCGTCAGCCCTCCTGACGAGTCGGACAATGCAAGCGCAACAGCCGCCCCTGCGGCAGGCGCCGTCAAGGCCGCAGAATCAACTCCCGTCGCCGAGCGCCTGTTGCCGCTGGTTCATCAACAGCTCGACACCCTGGCGACCCACCAGGTCGTCTGGCAAGGGCAGGTCTGGCCCGGACAGCAGATGGAGTGGGAGATCGAGGACCCGAGCGGTCGTGAAGCGGACGAAAATGGCGAGCCCGAGCCCTACTGGAATACAACCCTGCGCCTGGCGCTCCCGGGCCTCGGAGGCGTTGAAGCGCGACTGCATTTGACGCCGGCGGGGGTTGCCGTCCGTCTCATCGCGGACGACGCCCGCAGTCGCGACATCCTCGCGGCGGGCCAGCCCCGTCTGGCCGAAGCCCTGGATGCCGCCAACGTGCCCCTCACCGGCCTGGTGGCCGAACTGGCCGCCCCCGATGAACAGCCCTGAACGCCCCTCCGAACATCGGTCGGAAGCCGTTGCATTGGCGTACAACGCCGGAAACGCAGCCCCGACGGTGGTCGCCAAAGGGCGCGGCCTGATCGCCGCAGAGATCATCTCCCGCGCCCGCGAGGCCGGTGTTTACGTGCACGAATCGCCGGAACTGGTGGCCTTGCTGATGCAGGTGGACCTGGACGCCCGCATCCCACCGGAGCTTTACGTGGCGGTAGCCGAGCTGCTGGCCTGGCTGTACAGCCTTGAACAGGGCGCCCAGACGGTCACACCAATCAGAACGGCCCCGAAACTACCGGGGCCGTCTGGTAAAACACAGGCGCCAAATCAGGACGCCGGGGGCACGTAGCCGCCGATCTGGTCGGCGCCACCACCGAAGAAATAGCGCTCCAGCTGTTCCGCCAGATATTTGCGGGCCCGGGCGTCCATCAGGTTGAGACGATTCTCATTGATCAGCATGGTCTGGTGCTTGACCCACTGCTGCCAGCCTTCCTTCGAGACGTTTTCGTAAACCTTCTTCCCCAGTTCGCCGGGAAGCGGCGGGAAATCAAGGCCTTCGGCCTCGCGACCGAGTTTCACACAATTGACCATTCGTGCCATTTTTCACCTCTAGAGTTGGGAAGCCCGCACAGCCTTAGGGCCGCCCGAGACACCACCGGATTCTAGCCTGCCGGAGAAGCGCCATCCAGCCGCCGGGCGTCGGAATCGCGGGCGAACTCCCAGCAATTGCCGCCAAGCGCCTTGGCAACATACATGGCCCGGTCTGCGGCACCCACCAGACGCTCGCCGTCATTCTCGTGTCGAGGCCCCAGGGCGATGCCGATGCTGGCCGTCACGGCCACGGATTCGCCCGAAAAGGCGAACCGCAGGCTGGCAATGCATACGCATACACGACGGGCCAGTTCGGAGAGTTCCTGCGCCGTGGCAATCGGAACCAGAATGGCGAACTCATCGCCCCCCATGCGGAAGAACATCTCGTTGCGCCGCACCACGGCGCCGACCGCGCTAGCGAGGCCAACCAGCACCTCGTCACCCGCCTGGTGCCCATATCGATCATTGACCGGTTTGAACCCGTCCAGATCAATAGCCAGAAGCCCAACCGACTCTCCATGCCGGCGGCCGTCGGCCAGCATGCGTTCAAGCTCCTCGTGGAAACGACGGCGGTTGTACAGATTGGTCAAGGGGTCGCGTTCAGCCAGACACATCAACTGTTCGGCCACCCGAAGCTGTTCGGTGACGTCCTCGAAAACCCAGATACGACCAATCTCGCCGGCACCGTCGGGCCCCGGCACCACCCTCGAAAACTCCCGGACCACCCGGCCATCCTTGCAACGGATCTCGAAGGGCTCGCTCGGCTCCTCTTGCTGGAGCACCTCGGCCACGTGGCGCTGATAAGCCTGGGGATCGACCAGAAACTGCACAATATGCTGCTGGAGCACCGCGTCGCGCACCCCGACAAAGCCGTCACCCGGGGGGAGCCCCCAGATGTTGAAGAGGGCCCGATTGCAAAAGACCACACGGCGATCGGTGTCCATGAACAGGATGCCCATGCGCACCACGTCGAGCAGCGCCGACAGACGCGAGCGCTCCTCGTTGCTGCGGCGCAGGTAATGCTCGGACAGGGCCTGAGCGCGGCGCAGGGCCGCCACCGTTTCAAGCAGCTTGTACTCGGCCTCCTTGCGAGCCTGAACATCACTCATCAAGGCGCGCAGGCCGAGGAGGCTCCCACTCTCGTTGCGAATCGGCTGCCAGCGGCAGGCCATCCACCGCTGCTTGCCGGCTTTTGTGACGATCCTCAACTCAGACTCGGCCGGCACTCCGCTTTCCAGAACCTCACCGATCTGGTCGCGGCAATACCGCCGGTCCTTCTCGTACACCAGCAATTCGACAAAGTCTCCGGTCAGAACCTCGTCGGGCGTGTATCCGGTGGAAACCTCGACAGCCCGATTGACCCAGTAGAGCTTTCCGGCCGGATTGATCCATCCCTCGACCGCCCCTCCCGACTCAGCCGCAAGCCTGAAGTAGCGATTGCGGCTATCGTCATCGGCCTCACCGGCAGCAGGGTTGGCATGCGAATCGGGCGCATCCCCCGCGCCCGCGGCTCCGGCTGTCAAACGGGCAATACGCTGGCGTAGAAGCAGGACATAACCCGCACCAGCCAATCCCAACATCACAGCGCTGCCGGCCACGGCGGTCACCACAGGCGACGCCATGCTCTCGGGAAGTGCCGCCACCGCAGGCCCTGCGGGAAGCAGCCCCAGAACAACGCTCGGCAGGCGGGCGGGGAATACTGCGCGTAAAGATTTCACAGTGTCTTCATGAACACTTTTGATCGCCTGCTCACATCGTACATCTCCCGCTTCTGGCGCGGCAGATCCTCGGGCGGCGCCTCCCGGAAGCCCCTCTCGCGAAACCAGTCGGCGGTGCGGGTGGTGAGCACAAACAAGCGCTCCACGCCGAGCGCCCTGGCGCGGCGTTCCATGCGGCGCAGGAGCATCTCGCCAAGGCCGGCCCGGCGATGTTGCGGCACAACGGCGACACAGGCCATCTCGGCCGCACGCTCATCGATGAAGGGATACAGCGCCGCACACCCGACCAGCACGCCATCGTATTCGACCACGGTGAAACGCTCGATTTCCTCCTCCAGGCGC
Organism: Zoogloea sp.; assembly: GCA_016790385.1. Taxonomy (GTDB): domain Bacteria; phylum Pseudomonadota; class Gammaproteobacteria; order Burkholderiales; family Rhodocyclaceae; genus Zoogloea. The sequence continues at coordinate 2,764 of JAEUNV010000135.1, read as the reverse complement.
TCGCGACTGCGACGCACCAGAGTCCCGTCGGCCTCCATGGGAGCGATCACACTGCCGAGGGCACCCACATCCTCGATGGTCGCCTCGCGCAGCCGGAACAGGGGGTCACGGGTCAGCACAGTGCCCACCCCCTGGGGGGTGAAGAACTCCAGCAACAGGCCGCCGTCCTTGTCGCGGTCTATCAGGTGGGCACGCCCCACCCCCTGGCGCACGGCACGGATTGCGCAGGGCAGGTAGAGGTCCAGATCCTCGGTCATGCCCTCGCCCGCCTTCAACTTGGCCTCCGCGTCATCGGCGGTGATGGCCTCGATGAGTGCGCCCTTGCTGTCCAGCAGGCCCGGTGCATCACACAGGTAGATGAGTTTCTCCGCCTTGAGGGCAATTGCCACCGCCTCGGCAACCGCCTCCATGCTCATGTTGAAGATCTCGCCAGCGGGGGATACGCCCAGCGGCGACATCAACACGACGTTCTGCTGATCCAGGTCTGCGGCGATCTCCTCGGCGATCACCTTGCGCACGGTGCCGGTAAAACCGTAGTCCACGCCGTCCACCACGCCAACAGGCTTTGCGGTGATGAAATTACCCCCCGTGACCCGCATGAAACTGCCCGCCATCGGCGTGTTTGGCAGCCCCTGGGAGAGCTGGGCTTCAACTTCAATGCGGGTCACCGCCATGGCGGCCTTGACACATTCCAGGGCCGCCGCGTCGGTTACCCGCAGCCCCTTGTGATAGCGCGGCGTCAGGCCACGACGGGCCAGTTCGGCCTCGATCTGGGGGCGCGCACCATGTACCAGCACCAGCCGCACGCCGAGCGCGGCGAGAAGGTTGCAGTCGTAGGCCAGTGTCTGGGCCAGCTCCCCGGCCGCCACCTCTCCACCAAAACCCAGTACGAAGGTTTTGCCGCGAAAGGCATGGATGTAGGGCGCGGCGGCCCGCACCCAGGCAACGAAACGCTGGGAGATGGTGTCCGCCTGCCCGGGGGCGGTGTCCGCCTGCCCGGGGGCGGATGCGATGCTTGAGGTGGTCACGCTGGTTTCCGGCACAGCCGGGGCGGTAGAAGTATGCATTTTAGGGTCAGTTGTCCTTCATTTCCTGATTGCGCTTTCCAGCATGTCGACAAGCGAGGTCAGAATCTTGACCCGCGCAAAATACTTGTTATCGGCCTCGACCAGAACCCACCCGGCATTTTCGGTACTGGTCCGGTCGATCATGTCGCAGACGGCGGGCTCGTAGGCCGGCCATTTCTCCCGGTTACGCCAGTCCTCCGCGGTGATCTTGTAGCGTTTGAACGCCTCCGCCTCCCGGGCCTTGAAGCGCTGGAGTTGCTCGTCGCTGCTCACCGAAAGCCAGAACTTGAGCACGATGGCCCCCGCCGACACGAGCTGATCCTCGAAATCGTTGATCTCGGCGTAGGCACGCATCCAGTCCGCTTCGGAACAGTAGCCCTCCACCCGCTCGACCAGAACACGGCCATACCAGGAGCGGTCAAAGATCGCCACCTTGCCCTCCCGCGGAATACGCCGCCAGAAGCGCCAAAGGTAAGGCTGGGCACGCTCCTCATCGCTCGGCGCGGCAATCGGGATGACCGCGTACTGGCGGGTGTCCAGGGCCTGGGTCACGCGGCGAATGGCCCCGCCTTTGCCCGCCGCATCCATGCCCTCGAAGACCAGCACCAGACTGCGCCGGGCGAAGGCCTCGCTGCGCACCGCGAGCGCCAGACGCCCCTGCAACTTCTCAAGCTGCCGCTCGTAGGTCTTTTTGTCCATGGGCTGGTTCAACACCAGCGCATTGAGGAGGTTGCGCTGATCCACGTGGGTGGGAAGCAGGGGGGCGGTGACCCGTGGCCGGTAACCCTTGCCCAGGGCTTCGAGCTTGCGCTGCACGCTGTCGAGCAGGGTTTGCCCTACCTGAACTGCCCGATAGTTCGGGTCGGAGCCATCCACAATCACCCATGGGGCGATCCCGGTGCTGGTCCGACGCAGCACATGCTCCGCCACTTCCCGGTAACGCTCGTACTCCTCATAGAAGAGCCAGTCCGCCTCACGCACCCGCCAGCGGGTATCGGGATTGGCCTCAAGCGCCTTGAGACGCTTCTTCTGGCCAGCCCGCGACAAGTGAAACCAGAACTTCACCAGCAACACGCCTTCGGCGGCCAGCATGGCCTCAAAGCGGTTCAATTCGGACAGACGCTGATCGAGACGCGCCTTCTTGATACGCCCCAGTGCCCGCTCTCCAATGGGCTCCGAATACCAATTGCCGAACAGGATGCCGATCTTGCCCTTGGGTGGAAGGGCGCGCCAGAAGCGCCAGAGAAAGGGGCGCTGACACTCCTCCAGCGTTGGCTGGTCAAAAGCGTGCACCTCGATATGGCGCGGATCCATCCACTCGTTGAGAAGATTTACCGTCTCGCCGCGCCCGGCACCATCGATACCGTTGATCAGGATGACCGTGGCAAAGCCCTTCTGGTCCAGCAACTCGAACTGCGCGTTGAGCAGCCGGGTACGAAGTTCGGGCTCGATCTTGTCATACTCGGCCTTGGACAGCCGGTGGCCAAGCTCGGCAGATTCAAACATCACCCTCTCCCGAAAAATCACCCCACAGCGTTTGCAGGGCCGCCAGCGCTGCCAGCCCGGCCGTTTCGGTACGCAAGACCCGTGGCCCGAGGGACAGGGGCGAGCAAGCTGCACGCTCCGCCAGTTGCAGCTCGGCCGGCGACCAGCCGCCTTCAGGCCCGACAAGCACGGACAAGGGCCGCGAGGGCGGC
>JAEUNV010000073.1 GCA_016790385.1 Zoogloea sp. | reverse complement strand
CCCAACCGGCGTCTCTTCAACGACCGCCTGGAGCGGGAGATCAAAAAGGCCCAGCGGGACGAAACGGTGATCGGCCTGCTCTTCATCGACCTGGACCGCTTCAAGGAGGTGAATGAAACCCAGGGCCACGAGGCCGGCGATATGCTCCTCGTCGAGGCGGCCAGCCGCATCCGTCAGAGCGTGCGCGATTACGACACGGTGGCACGGCTGGGTGGCGACGAGTTCATGGTGATCCTGTCGGAGCTGAATGGCGGCACCGACATCGGACGCATCGCCCAGGACGTCATCGACCAGCTCTCCGCCCCCTTCGACCTCAATGGCAGCGAGCACTTTGTCTCCGCCAGCATTGGCATCGCCATTTACCCGGCCGACGGCAGCAGCATCAGCGAGCTTATCAAGCACGCCGATCAGGCCATGTACCTGGCCAAGGATGCAGGGCGCGGCTGCTTCCGCTTCTTCACCCGGGCTCTCCAGGAAAGCGCCGAAATGCGCGTGCGCCTGGCCGGCGAACTGCGGCGGGCCCTGGACGCCGGTCAGATGGAGGTGTACTACCAGCCCATCGTCGAACTGGAAAGCGGCCGCATCACCAAGGCCGAAGCCCTGATCCGCTGGAAGCACGCCACCCAGGGCTTCGTCAGCCCGGCCACCTTCATCCCCATCGCCGAGGACACCGGCACCATCCACGAGCTGGGCGAGTGGGTCTTCGAACAGGTGCTGCACCAGACCCTGCGCTGGCGTGGCATCCTCGGACCGGATTTCCAGGTCAGCATCAACATCTCGCCGGTCCAGTTCAATTCCGGCGAACAGACCTTCCTGCGCTGGATCGACACCCTCCAGGCCGCCGGCCTGCCCGGCAGCAATCTGGTGATCGAGATCACTGAAGGCCTGCTGATGGGCACCGACCCGAGCATCCGCGACACCCTGCTACGTTTCCGCGACGCAGGCATCGGCGTGGCCATCGACGATTTCGGCACCGGCTACTCGTCCCTGTCCTACCTCAAGAAGTTCGACATCGACATTCTGAAGATCGACCAGTCCTTCACCCGCAACCTGGCCCCCGAAAGTGCCGACTTCGCCCTTTGCGAGGCCATCGTCGTGATGGCCCACAAGCTCGGCCTCAAAGTCGTTGCCGAAGGCGTCGAGACCGAACTGCAACGCGACCTCCTGCGCCAGATCGGCTGCGACTACGCCCAAGGTTTCCTGTTTTCACGCGCGGTTCCGGCCGACGAGTTCGAAACCCTGGGCCTGGACAACGGTCAGAGCTGACATCGCAACCACCCGGAACGCCTCCCATGAGCGACGCCCCCAAGCTCGCCGATCTGCGCAAGTCCTACGAACGCGGCAGCCTCGACGTGGACGACGTGGCCGCCGACCCCCTGGCCCAGTTCGGCACCTGGCTCGGTGAAGCCCTGGCGCAGCAGCTGCCCGAGCCCAACGCCATGACTGTCGCCACGGTCGGCCCCGATGGTCGGCCATCCACCCGGGTCGTGCTGATCAAGGACTACGACAGCCGCGGCATCGTCTGGTACACCAACTACACCAGCCGCAAGGGCCACGAACTGGAAACCCACCCCTTCGCCGCATTGCAGTTTCATTGGGTCGAACTGGAGCGCGTGGTGCGCATTGAAGGGCGGGTCGACAAGGTGTCTGACGAAGAGTCCGACGCCTATTTCGCCAGCCGCCCCCTCACCCACCGCATCGGTGCGTGGGCCTCCGAGCAAAGCCGCCCCATTCCCGGCCGCGGCACGATTGTCGCCCGCGCCGCCGAATACGGTCTCAAGTTCGGCCTCAACCCACCCCGCCCACCCCATTGGGGGGGCTACCGCCTCAAGCCGGATTACTGGGAGTTCTGGCAGGGGCGCAGCTCCCGCCTCCACGACCGGATTGCCTACCGCCTCGCCGACGATGGCGGCTGGACACGGCAACGCCTGGCCCCCTGAGTCAGCCCCACCAGCCTGTTCGCCCCCCGGGCGGGAAAGCCCGCCCTCCCTGGCTCCCAGGTGCCCGGACGCTATGAGCTGCATCATCAAATGCAATTGGATGCGTCCTCTCCACACCCCTAGACTGGATTCACACGCCCCAATCCACAACCGGAGGAGAACACCATGACAACACCCGCCCAATGCCCGTTTGCGGGCAAGCACACCACGGCCGGAGGCCCATCAAATGCCGACTGGTGGCCCAAGCAGCTCAAGCTCGGCATCCTTCACCAGCACTCCCCCGCATCCAACCCCATGGGCGGCGCATTTGACTACGCCGAAGCCTTCAACAGCCTCGATCTGCAAGCTGTGGTTCGGGATCTGCATGCCCTGATGACCGACTCCCAGGCCTGGTGGCCCGCGGACTTCGGCCACTACGGCCCCCTTTTCGTCCGGATGGCCTGGCACAGCGCCGGCACCTACCGCATCAGCGACGGACGAGGTGGCGCAGGCACCGGCAACCAGCGCTTCGCGCCCCTCAACAGCTGGCCGGACAACGTCAACCTCGACAAGGCGCGTCGGCTCTTGTGGCCGATAAAGCGGAAATACGGGCGGAAGATTTCGTGGGCCGACCTGATGATCCTGACCGGCAACGTGGCCCTGGAATCCATGGGCTTCAAGACCTTCGGATTCGCCGGCGGACGTGAGGACATCTGGGAGCCCGAAGAGGATATCTACTGGGGCCAGGAGAAGACCTGGCTTGACGACCAGCGTCACGTAGGCGAACGCACGCTCGAGAACCCCCTTGCCGCCGTGCAGATGGGGCTCATCTACGTGAACCCGGAGGGCCCCGGCGGCAACCCGGACCCGCTGGCGGCGGCGCGGGACATTCGCGAAACCTTCGCCCGCATGGCCATGGACGACGAGGAAACCGTGGCGCTGATCGCCGGTGGCCATACCTTCGGCAAGACGCACGGTGCCGGCGACGCGAAGCATGTGGGTGCCGAACCGGAGGCGGCCGGCATTGAAGCGCAGGGGCTGGGCTGGGAAAGCAGCTTTGGCAGCGGCAAAGGCGCCGACACCATCAGCAGTGGTCTGGAAGTCACCTGGACGACCACCCCCACCCGCTGGAGCAACAACTTCTTCTGGAACCTGTTCGGCTATGAATGGGAACTCACCAAGAGTCCGGCCGGCGCACACCAATGGACACCGAAGCACGGCATGGGGGCAGGCACAGTGCCGGATGCCCACGATCCGAGCCGGCGCCACGCGCCGTCCATGCTGACCACCGACCTCGCGCTGCGCTTCGACCCCGCCTACGAGAAGATCTCCCGACGCTTCCTGGAGCACCCCGAGGAGTTCGCCGATGCCTTCGCCCGCGCCTGGTTCAAGCTCACCCATCGGGACATGGGACCCCTTTCCCGCTACCTCGGCCCGCTTGTTCCGGCCGAACAACTGATCTGGCAAGACCCGGTTCCGGCCGTGGATCATCCGCTAGTCAATGCTCAGGACGTGGCAGCCCTGAAGGCCACGCTGCTCGCCTCGGGCCTGTCGATTCCGCAGCTCGTCACCACGGCCTGGGCATCGGCCGCCACCTTCCGCGGCAGCGACAAGCGCGGCGGCGCCAATGGCGCGCGCCTGCGCCTCGCACCTCAGAAGGACTGGGAGGTCAATCAACCCGCCGAACTGGCCGAAGTGCTGACCCGGCTCGAAGCCGTCCGCCAGGGCTTCAACGACGCCCAGACCGACGGCAGGAAGATCTCCCTGGCCGACCTGATCGTGCTGGGTGGCTGCGCCGCCGTCGAAGCCGCGGCCAGGAAAGGCGGTCACGACGTGGTGGTTCCCTTTGCACCCGGCCGCACGGATGCCCTACAGGAGCAGACCGACGTGGCGGCGTTCGCGGTGCTCGAGCCCATGGCTGACGGCTTCCGCAACTACGTCCGCAGCGGCCAGGAAGCGCTTGCGGCAGAGATGCTCGTGGATCGTGCCCAGCTGCTCACCCTGAGCGCACCCGAAATGACCGTTCTGATCGGTGGCATGCGTGCCCTTAACGCCAACTTCGGCCATTCTGCCCACGGTGTGTTCACGCAGCGCCCGGAAACCCTGAGCAACGACTTTTTCGTGAATCTCCTCGACATGGGCACCCGTTGGCAGAAATCCGCTACCGCGGAGGGCATCCTGGAAGGGCGCGACCGAAACACAGGCGACTTGAAATGGACCGGCACGCTTGTCGATCTGGTCTTCGGCTCCAACTCCCAGCTCCGCGCCCTTGCCGAAGTCTATGCCAGCCAAGACGCCGAACAGCGCTTCGTCCATGACTTCGTGGCCGCCTGGACAAAGGTGATGCACCTGGATCGCTTCGATCTGCCCTAGGCCCGCAAGGCCCGGCGCGCGGGGCTCTGCGGGCATCGCAGGGCTACGAGCGCCGGGACGGGGCACAATGCCCGCCGCCCTCGCGCTCGGCGGCATTGAGCTTGGCCCGCTGTTCGGTTGTGAGCAGGGCGCGCACCTTGGCCTCGGTCTCTGCCCGCATCACCAGCAGATCGGCCATGGCCTGACTGTGGGCGGCCGCCAACTCCCGTGCTTTGACGGGGTCGAAGGGCTGGTCCGCGCCCAGCTTGCGCAGATCATCCAGGGCCTTGCGGGCAATCTTCGCCTTGGCCCGCTCGGCTGGCAGATTGGCGGTCATCAGCTCGAAGACCTTGTCCTGCTGAGCTTCACTCAATTCGATCCGGTGGAGGAAAGGAAGAGGCGGCATCATGCCGGGGAGCATGCCCGGCCGCCCCATTTCATGGTGGGAATGGGGATGCATGGAGACGTTGCCGCCGGACAACGGCCCTTCGCAGCGGCCCTGAGCGTAGGGGGCGCCACCACGGCCATCGGCCACGGCGGAGAGGGGCAGGATCGCGGCCAGTGCGCTGAGGACGAGACGCTTTTTCCACAATGGGCTGGAAGTATTCACGATGACTCCGTTTGGCGTGGGCCCTCCCGGATGGAGCGCCAGCACGATGGAGCGGATTCTCGGCGCGAACCCCGTCAAGTGCCGTTAACGGATGGGCAAGCTATGTAAAGGCGCCGGCTCGCGCCCCTGGCACGCGGCGCCTGTAGCTCGGCGCATGCCGATAAACCAGCCGGGATCGGCGTGGGCTCCGAGTCAGGCTGACTCCACCGGGGCCGGCTGGCTCAACTCGATCAACCAGGCCGGAAATGCCTCCGCTGGCAGCGGCGCGCTGAGCAGATAGCCCTGCATTTCGTCGCATCCCATTTCACGCAGGAACTCCGCC
>JAEUNV010000068.1 GCA_016790385.1 Zoogloea sp. | reverse complement strand
AATGCGAGGGTGGATCGAACCAGGACAGGTTTCATCTATTGCTCCAGTTGAAGGCCTGAAAACTGACGCGCGCGGGAGCGGCGTGTTCCATGTTTAAACAAGCGCTTACAAAATTGGGGCGTTTTTCCACAAAGCAAGTCCGAGCGTTGATTTCCGGCTGCGCCGCCCCTTTTTACAGCGACGATGTATAGTGAATCACTATTGCCTACCGAGGTGACCCGATGACGCTAACCGATCTTCGCTATCTCGTCGCACTGGCTCGCGAGCGTCATTTCGGTCACGCGGCCGAACGCTGCAATGTCAGCCAGCCGACCCTGTCGGTTGCCATCAAGAAGCTTGAGGACGAGCTGGCTGTCACGCTCTTTGAGCGCAGTGCGGCCGACGTGAAGATTACGGATATCGGCGCGCGTATCGTTGCCCAGGCGGAGCGGGTGCTGCTGGAGGCCGGTCAGATCAAGGAGCTGGCCACTGCCGGGCGTGATCCCCTGTCCGGGCCACTCAAGCTGGGCGTGATTTACACGATCGGCCCCTACCTCCTGCCCCATCTGATTCCACGGGTCCACGGGGCGGCACCCTCCATGCCGCTGCTCATCCAGGAAAACTACACGGCCCGTCTTGCCGAATCGCTCAAGCGCGGCGACCTGGACGTGATCGTGGTGGCGCTCCCGTTTGAAGAGCCCGGCATTGTCACCCAGGCGGTGTATGACGAGCCCTTCCGGGTTCTGATGCCGGCCGGCCATGCCTGGGAAGAAGACGCGGCAATTCCTGCGGCACGGCTGGCCGAAGCGCCCCTGCTCCTGCTCGGTGCCGGCAACTGCTTCCGCGATCAGGTGCTGGAGGTCTGCCCCCTGTGCCGCGGTGGTGAAGGGCTGCAACGCACCCTGGAGGGCAGTTCGCTGGAAACCATCCGCCATATGGTCGCCACCGGCGCGGGTATCACGGTGTTGCCCAGCTCGGCCGCCGACCCTCTGCCCGGTGGCAATTCGCTCCTCACCGTGCGCCCCTTTGAGGCGCCAGAGCCATTCCGGCGCATCGCCCTGGCCTGGCGGGTTACTTATCCCCGCAGCGGGGCTATTGATGTCATCCGGGCGGCCATTCTGGGCAGCCCCCTGCAAGGGGTGCGGCCGGTCGGCCGCTGACCGCTGTCTGCGAGCCGGCCGGGTGCGTGCCCGATTCGGTGACGATCCAGTCCATGGGCAGGTCGTGGGCTTGGGGGTGGGTTGAGTCGGTCCGCGCCAGTTCAAAGGCCACGCCAACACATAGGGGGCGCGGGGCGAGGGCGGCCAGGGTGCGGTCGAAGTAGCCTCCCCCGTAGCCAAGCCGGTAGCCCGCGGCATCAAACGCATTGAGGGGAATCAGGATCACGTCCGGCGCGATCCGGGTGCCGTCCATTGGCACGGGAATGCCGTGACGGTCGCTTGCCATGGCCTCGCCCGGTTGCCAGCGTCGAAACCCCATCGGCTCCGCCGGCCCCGTGACTTCCGGCAGGGCGGCCTGCCGCGCCGGATCGGCGGCCAGCCAGCGGCCAACCCAGGCCACCAGATCGACTTCTCCACGCCACGGCCAGCAAAAGGCCAGGGTCTGCGGGGCCAGGCGCTCCAGTAGAACGTCCAGCTGCGTTTCGATGCGCGCGGTGAGTGCGGCCCGCGTGTTGTCGGGCATGGCCTCGCGGGCCGCGATGGCCCGCTGGCGCAAGGCTTTTCGCAGTGCAGCAATATCGCTCCCGGCGGGGGAGTCTGAGGTGTTCACTGTGCTATTCTCCGACGGCATTTTGGCGGGACGAAAGTTGATGAAGAATAGCGCGTGGGCCGTGTTGGCGGCATTTTTGTGGGTGGCCATGCCGGCCGGCGGTGATCCGGGCGACGAGCGCATCCTCCTTGCCCGGGACGCAGCGCGCAGTGGCGATCGCAACCGGCTGGCGATCAACGCGCCGGCCACCGGCCACGTGCTTGATCCCTATCCCGAGTACTGGGCCTTGTCGAACCTGATCTCGCGCCCGAGCCCTGATTTCGACCCCGCCCGCATCCAGGATTTTCTCGAACGCAATGCGGGTAGCTGGCTCGCCGAGAAGCTGCGGGGTGAGTGGCTGCGCAGCCTGGGCAAGCGGGGCGAGTGGGGCAGTTTCATGGCCGAATTTTCTCGCCTGGAGCAGCCCGACCAGGAAATGCGTTGCTACCACCATCAGGCTCGCCGGCAAAACGCTGATCCGGCGGTGCTGGGCGAGGTGCGGCCGCTGTGGTTCTCGCTGGTGGACACGCCGGAGAGCTGTGTTCCGCTGCTCCAGGCGCTTGCCAGTGAGGGGCTGGTGACGCCGGACGACATGTGGATGCGTATCCGGCGTCTCATGGAGGCCAAGCGTCTCAGTGGGGCGCGTGCGGTGGCGAGCTGGCTGCCGGCCGAGCAGGCGCTGGGGCCGTCGGACCTGGAAAAGGCCAGCACCAACCCCTCCACCTGGCTTGACCGTCAGCCCATCAACTTTGCCGCCAGCCGCCAGGGGCGCGAGCTGGCCCTTATCGCCCTAGCGCGCCTGTCGCGGGACGACCCGATGGGGGCTTACCTGCGCTATGCCCGCATCGACGAGCGTTTTTCAGCCGCGGAGCGCGCCTATGCTCTTGGTCAGATTGCGTGGCAAGGCGCCACCAAGCTGCTTCCCGAGGCCCATGCCTGGTTCAAAGCCGCCGGAGATACGCCGATGTCCGACGAGCAGGCCGCCTGGCGGGTGCGTGCCGCACTACGCGCCGGCGACTGGCGAGCCGTCAAGTTGGCTGTCGAGGCCATGCCGGTGGCCCAGCGGGATCTGCCGGACTGGACATACTGGCAGGGTCGAGCCGAGCAGGCGCTGGGCAACAAAGACGCGGCCCGACAGGCGTTCGAGCGTCTGGCCGGGCACCCCACCTTCTACAGCATCCTGTCGGACGAGGAGCTGGGGCGCAGTTTCCGACTGCCTGACAAGGCCCGCAGCATCAGCGAGGACGAGGCTCAGCGGGTGCGTCAGACCCCCGGTGTGCAGCGCGCTGTGGCCCTCTTCCGTCTCGACATGCGTACCGAAGGCACGCGGGAATGGAACTGGACCCTGCGCAACCGGGATGACCGCTTCCTCCTGGCCGCAGCCCAGTTCGCCCAGCAACTCGGCATTTATGACCGGGCCATCAATGCGGCCGACCGGACACGCAATGAGCATGACTACAGCCTGCGCTATCTGGCCCCCTACCGGGAGCGCATCGAACCCAATGCGCGCAGCCGCGACCTCGACACTGGCTGGGTATACGGCCTGATGCGCCAGGAGAGTCGTTTTGTCACCTCGGCCCGCTCGGGCGTCGGTGCCCAGGGGCTGATGCAGATCATGCCGACTACCGGCCAGTGGATTGCCGGCAAGCTCGGCATGAAGGGTTACAACGTCGGCTGGCTGCGGGATCCCGATACCAATGTGATGTTCGGTACCACCTACATGCGGATGGTCCTTGAGGGCCTCGACAATCACCCGGTGCTGGCCTCTGCCGCCTACAATGCCGGCCCGGGGCGCGCCAAGCGCTGGAAGGACGTGAAGCCCCTCGAGGGAGCGATCTATGCCGAGACCATCCCCTTCGGTGAAACCCGCGACTATGTGAAGAAGGTGATGGCGAACGCCGTGGTTTACAGCACCCTCCTGGAAGGACGCTCTCCCACCCTGAAGAGTCGGCTCGGCACGATTGCAGCCAGCAACGGCGCGGTCGGTGGCGACATGGGAAGCCCCGCGCCAGGGGCTGGGCTCGAATAAGATCGGCCCGTCAGGGAATTGTTTGCTTCGGTTCTGATCTGTCAACGTGGCGCAACCCAGGAGACAGTCATGACCCCCATCCGCAATGTTCTCATCATCGGAGGCAGCGGCTTCGTCGGCACCGCCCTTGCCGAGCGCCTGACGGCTGATGGCTGCCGGCTGGTCATTCCCACCCGGCACCGCGAGCGTGCCCGCCATCTGCTGCCGCTGCCGATGGTGGATGTGCGTGAAGCCGATCTTTTCGACCCACCCACCCTGGCCACGCTGATGACCGGCATGGATGCGGTGGTGAATCTGGTGGGCGTGCTCCATTCACGTTCCGGTTCGCCCTTTGGTCCGGATTTTGCCCGGGCTCACGTCGAGTTGCCGAAACGCCTGGTCGCGGCGGCTCGTCAGGCCGGCGTGCAGCGCATCGTGCATGTCAGCGCGCTGGGGGCCAGTGCCGATGCGCCGTCCGAGTATCAACGCTCGAAGGCCGCGGGCGAGGCGGAGATTCGTGCGGCAGCACCGGATGTGGCATGGACCATCCTGCGTCCGTCCGTGATCTTCGGGCCCGGCGACAGCTTCCTCAATCTTTTCGCCGGTCTGCTCAGGCGCTTTCCGGTGCTGCCGTTGGGCGGTGCGGGCGCGCGCTTTCAGCCGGTTTACGTGGGGGATGTGGCGGACGTGATCGCCGAAGCCTTCCTGCGCAGTGATGCGGCCGGCCAGACCTTCGACATGGCCGGTCCCACCCGGTACTCCCTCCAGGAGCTGGTCGAGTACGTGGGTGATCTGACCGGCTGCCCCCGCCCCGTCATTCCCTTGCCCGAGGGGCTTGCCATGCTCCAGGCGGGTCTTCTCGAAATGCTGCCGGGGCCGCTGATGAGCCGCGACAATGTGCGCTCGATGCGTGCGCCCAATGTCAGCGACGGCCCCCCGCAGCCCTGGGGGCGCGTGCCCACCCCGCTTGAGGTGATCGCCCCCATGTACCTTGGCAAGTCCAATAAACGTTGCCGATACACGGCTTTTCAGCTCCACCGCCCATGAAGATATTCTGCGTCGGCGGCGCCATTCGCGACGAACTCCTTGGTCTGCCGGTGAAGGACCGGGACTGGGTGGTCGTCGGTGCCACCCCCGAAGCCCTGCTAGCCCAGGGGTATCGTCCGGTGGGGAAGGATTTTCCGGTCTTCCTTCATCCCCTGACCCATGAAGAGTATGCCCTTGCGCGTACCGAGCGGAAGACGGCGCCCGGCTACGCCGGCTTCGTCTTTCACACCGACCCGGCGGTGACCCTGGAAGAGGATCTGGCCCGGCGAGATCTCACGATCAACGCCATGGCCCGAGGGGGTGACGGTGTGCTCGTCGACCCCCATGGCGGTCAGGCCGATCTGCGGGCGCGGATCTTTCGCCATGTCAGTCCGGCCTTTGCCGAGGATCCGGTGCGCATCCTGCGGATGGCACGCTTTGCCGCGCGCTTCGCCGATTTCCGGGTGGCGCCGGAAACCCTTCGGCTGATGCAGGCCATGGTGGCTGCGGGTGAGGTGGACGCTCTCGTGCCCGAGCGGGTCTGGCAGGAGCTGGCCCAAGGACTGATGGAGGTCAGGCCCTCACGCATGATCGAGGTGTTGCGGGACTGCGGTGCGCTGGAGCGCATCCTGCCAGAGCTGGACAGCCTGTTCGGCATTCCCCAGCCCGCCCGCTACCATCCTGAGATCGATACCGGCGTGCATCAGTTGCTCGTGCTCGACGAAGCGGCCGCCTCCTGCCAGCCGCTGGCCGTGCGTCTGGCCTGCCTCCTCCATGATCTGGGCAAGAGCCTGACGCCTGCGCACATCCTGCCGCACCACTACGGCCACGAGGCGGCCAGCGAGCGCCTCGCGCGGCGGGTGTGCGAACGTTTGAAGTGCCCCGCCGACTGTCGGGATCTGGCGGTGATGACGGCCCGCGAACATGGCATCGTCCACCAGGCCCTGCAACTGCGTCCGGAGACTGTCGTGAAGCTCATCGAACGCTGCGACGGCCTGCGCCGGCCGGAGCGGTTCGAGGCCATGCTGGCCGCCTGCGCTTGCGATCATCGGGGGCGTGGGGGAGAGGCGGGAAAGCGCCCCTATCCTCAACAGGCACGTCTGCTTGCAGCGCTGCAAGCGGTGCGCCAGGTCGATGCCGGGGCTGTCGCCCGTGGCCTCGAAGACAAATCGCGTATCCCGGCAGCCGTTCATCAGGCGCGCGTGGCGGCAGTGAGGGCGCTGGGTGCCGCGTCTTCTGACGGGGTTACGAAGATTGACACTTTTACCGGCGGGGAGCGTCAGTAATCCCACATTCGGCCGGGGGGGATGGGGCATACAATGCCGGCCACCCATGTACCCGATCCGTATTTCCTTCTTGGGCGCTCTGCTGATCCGGCGACTCTTACCGCTGGCCCTGCTTCTTTTCGCCGCGCCCTCGGCCCTGGCGGCCCACGCCATTCCGGGTTTTGCCGAGGTGAGGGCCGGTGCCCGCCCGTCGGTAGCCGTGCTGCTCTCGCGGGATGGCACACCCCTGGCAGAACGGCGACTTGATATGGAGGTGCGGCGGCTGGAGTGGATCAGCCTCGACAGCCTTTCGCCGGCCCTCAAGGAGGCCCTGCTGGCGGCTGAGGACAAGCGCTTCTTCGAGCATTCGGGGGTGGACTGGCGGGCCTTTGCCGGCTCGCTATGGCACAACCTGTGGTACGACCGCAAGCGTGGGGCATCCACTCTGTCCATGCAGCTCGCGGGGCTGCTCGACCCCGATCTGGCCCTGGGTGTCAACGGCACACCACGTCGCTCCCTCGGCCAGAAGTGGAACCAGGCCCTCGCCGCCCAGGCGCTCGAGGCTCGCTGGACAAAAGAGCAGATCCTTGAGGCCTATCTGAACCTGGCGCCCTTCCGGGGTGATCTTCAGGGTGTCCACGCGGCATCGCGGGCGCTCTTCGGCAAAGGGCCTGGCGAGCTGGGGCGGCCCGAAGCACTGGTTCTGGCGGTACTGCTACGCGGCCCCAATGCCCGGCCGGAGGTCGTGGCCCGCCGGGCCTGCGTACTGGCCGAGCGGATGAATGCCCCCGCCGCCTGCGCTCCGGCCCAGCGTCTTGTCACGGCCAGTCTTGATCGACCGAGTGCCGCACCCCGCTGGGATCTGGCTCCCCACGCTGCGCGTTTGCTGCTCCGCCAGGCGGGTGAGCGGGTGGTCAGCACCCTTGATGCGGAGGCCCAGCGCGTCCTTCTTGGCGCCTTGAAGCGCCCGGGCCTGAGTGAGGCCGCCGCAGGGGTGGTGGTGGAGAACGCGTCAGGCGATATTGTGGCCTACGTGGGAGGAGTGGATGGTGTCCATCCCGACATGCTTGTCCCAACACGCAATCTGGGCAATCTGTTGCAGCCCTTTGCCTACGGTCTGGCGCTGGAACGACGTCTGATCACCGCGGCGAGTTTGATTGAGGAGCCGCTCTCGAACCATGCTCCGACGGTGCCCGATGATCGGACCTGGGTCAGTGTCCGGCAGGCGCTGGCTGGCGGGATGGCCGATCCGGCTCAGTCCGTTGGACGCATGCTGGGGGATAGTCTGGCTGAACGCCTGCGCCAGGCTGATGTGGATCTGCCGCGTGGCAGCACGCCGGAGCTTGGCCTTGTTACTCTGGCGGGCCTGTATCGCAGCCTTCCGTCCGGAGGGCAGTGGCTTGTGCCGCGACTGCTTCCCGGCGTGGAGCGTCAAGCCCGGCGCCTGCTGAAGCCCGAAGCCGCTTTCATCGTCAGCGAAATCCTGGTGGATTCCGAGCGGGAGGCCGGGGGGCTGCCGTCGGTCTATCGTGAGTATGGGAGCGACGGACGGGAAGTCGTCGGCGCCGGCTATTCGGATCGCTTCACGGTGGTCCTGTGGGCATCAGGGGGGCGTGCCTCGGCGGTCGTCGGTCAGACATGGCGGGATGTCCTGGGGGCG
>JAEUNV010000043.1 GCA_016790385.1 Zoogloea sp. | reverse complement strand
GAGGGCAGCTTCCGGCCCGAGCTCTGGGGAGCCCGCCCGATCCGGTCACCGCATCATTCGGCCTCAAGCGCCGCCCTGGTGGGGGGTGGTGGCACACCCCGGCCGGGCGAGATCAGCCTTGCCCACAACGGCGTGCTCTTTCTGGATGAGCTGCCCGAATTTGATCGGCGTGTCCTTGAGGCCCTGCGCGAACCGCTGGAAACCGGCCACATCACCATCTCCCGGGCCGCACGCCGCGCCGAATTTCCGGCCCGTTTCCAATTGTTGGCCGCCATGAACCCCTGCCCCTGCGGCTATCACGGCCACCCGGACGGGCGCTGCCGGTGCTCGCCTGACCAGATCGCCCGCTACCGCAACAAGCTCTCCGGGCCACTCCTCGATCGCATCGATCTGCTCCTCGAAGTGCCCGCCCTGCCCGCCTCCGACCTGCAATCCGCTGCGGCCGGCGAATCCACCGCCAGCGTGCGAAAGCGGGTCGAGCAGACCTGGACCCGTCAGCTCATTCGGCAGGGCAAACCCAACGCCCGCCTTGCCGGCGGCGAGATCGAGCAATGGTGCCGACCGGAAACCAAAGGCGCACAACTGTTACAAACCGCCATCGACCGCCTCGGCCTGTCGGCCCGCGGTTACCATCGCATCCTGAAGGTCGCGCGTACAATTGCTGACATGAACGGCGCCGAAACTGTGGGCGCCCCCCATGTGGCTGAGGCCATCCAGAGCCGCAGGGGCCTCTGAAACACGGTCCAATCCCATCAGGAGCATTCTCAAGTGGCATCCACCCCGTCTGCTGGCGCCCCCCGCGCCAAGAACTGGCTCGTCTGGTTCATCGGTTTCATCGTCGTGCTCGTGGCCCTGCTGGCCGGCTATACCTGGCTGGTGCTCAACTGGAGCTATTCAACCGGCGAGCGCGCCGGTTACGTCCAGAAATTTTCCCAGAAGGGCTGGCTGTGCAAGACCTGGGAGGGTGAGATCGCGATTGTGGCCATCCCCGGCAGCCTGCCCGAGATATTCAGGTTCACGGTGCGCGACGACAAGGTGGCCGCCGCCATCAACGCCCAGATGGGCAAGCGCGTCTCCATCGCCTACGAGCAGCACGTGGGCATCCCCTCCACCTGCTTTGGCGAAACCGGTTACTACGTGAGCAAGATCCACGTCGTCGAGTAGGAACCACGCCTCCACGGGCGCGTCAAAGCCCGCACCTCCTCCAGGCCAGCCTCTTCATGCCCTATTTCCAGCTGGCGGCGCTCCTCGCAGCGCTCGCCACCGTCGGTCCATTCTCGATCGATACCTATCTCCCTGCCCTTCACGCCATCGGCGAGGAACTGAACGCCAGCCCCCTTGAAGTGCAGCAGACGCTCACCGCCTACATGTTGCCCATGGGCGCCATGGTGCTGTGGCACGGTGCCTTTTCCGATGCCTGGGGCCGCAAGCCGGTGATCGTCGTGTCCATGCTGCTGTTTGCCCTGGCCTCGCTGGTGTGCGTATTTGCCGGCAGCATCGAAACCCTGCTGGTGGGCCGGGCCCTTCAGGGCATCAGCGCTGGGGCCGGCATGGTCGTGGGCCGGGCCGTGGTCCGCGACCTGATGGAGGGTCCACGGGCGCAACGCCTGATGAGCCACGTGAGCATGGCCTTCGCCCTTGGCCCCGCCATCGCTCCCATTCTGGGCGGCTGGATACACACGGTCTTCGGCTGGCGAGCCGTGTTTGTCTTTCTTGCCCTCCTGGGGCTGGCGCTGGCGGCGCTGAGCGCCTGGCGCCTGGCGGAAAGCCACCCCCCGGCCGCGCGCCAGCCCCTGCATCTCCGGCCCCTGGCACGCCGTTACCGCAGCGTGTTTTCATCACCCGGCTTCCTGCTCCTCAGCCTTGCGGTAAGCCTCAACTTCAACGGCTTCTTCATCTACGTGCTGTCGGCCCCGGTGTTCCTCATCCGGCATCTGGGCCTTGGTGAAACCCAGTTCGGCTGGATGTTCGTCCCGGGGGTGGTCGGCATGATGGCGGGCTCGGCGCTGTCCGCCCGCCTCGCCGGACGGCTGTCACAGGCGCGCACGATACGGCTGGGATTTGCCTTGATGCTCGCCGCGGCCATCGCCAATCTCGCCGTGAGCTTCCTGCTACCGGCCGGTCTGCCCCAGTCGGTGCTGCCCATCATGGCCTACAACTTCGGCATGGCCATCGCCATGCCCAGCCTGACCCTGTTGGCGCTTGATCATTTCCCCACCCACCGGGGGCTGGCCTCCAGCTGTCAGAGCTTCCTGCAGATGCTGGTCAGTTCGGTGACCGCCGGTCTGGTGGCGCCAGCCCTGTGGGGCTCGGTCAAAAGCCTCGCCTTTGGCATGAATGCCATCCTGCTGCTTGGGCTCGGCTGCTTTGCGAGCTGGTGGTGGCTGTTCCATCGCCAGCGTCGTGATGCGGGTTCGCAATGAACTGGGGGGAGCCCATCGACCTCTACTGCGAGCGCACCGACGCAGGGCTGTGGTCCGAGCCATTCAATGCGCTCAGCAACCTGGGCTTCCTGCTGGTTGCGATGCTGCTGTGGCGACAGGCGCGGGGGCGCGGACGGGATCTGCAACTGCTCAATGCCTTGATCTTCGCCATCGGCGTGGGAAGCCTGGTCTTCCATACGGTGGCCACCCGTTGGGCGGCACTGCTTGACATCGCCTTCATCGGAATCTTCGTGCTGATCTTCCATCAGCGCTTCCAGGTTCGCGTGCTGGGTGTTGGCAAGGCCAAGGCATGGATGGGCACCGCGGCATTCGTGGTGCTGGCGGCCCTCTTTGGTCTGGCTGTGCGTACCTTGCCGCCACTGCCGCTCAATGGATCGGAGATCTACCTGCCGCCGTTCGCGCTCCTGCTGTGGTGTGCCATCGCCGCCCGCCACCTGCGGCCAGCCGCTTCGCGCTGGCTGCTTCGGGCCGGAGGCTTGTTCGTCGTCAGCCTTGCGTGCAGGACAGGCGATGCCATGCTGTGCGACATCTGGCCCGCCGGCACGCATCCGGGCTGGCACATCGTCAATGCCGCGGTGTTGTATTGCTGCATGGGCGCGCTGCTGAGCTGCGCTTCACCGCGGCGGGCGTGAGCGGACGCACGGCCTTAGCGCGCCGTGCGCCGGTCTGCCGCCCTGTCGCCCCTCAGCTGAAGCTATCGGCAAACAGGTTGTTGGCCCAGCCGAACATGTCCTCATAGTGATCGCCGGACGGCGTGGGCGCTTCGGCAAGGGTGTTCGGCACCGGCTTCATGAGCCCGCTGGCCGCGTCATAGCCGAACACAACGGTCAGCCACGAAGCGGTGGTGGAGGTGATCGGGCTGTAACAGGCGGAGTTTGTCATGGGCGCCGGATCCGGTGCCTCGCCGGCAAAGTAGCGGATGAGTGCATCCGCACATACCTTGGCCTGGGAGTTGGCCATATGCCCGGACTTGGGTTGGCCCGTGCCCTGGGAGTCGCCGATCACATGGATGTTGGGAACCACGGTCGATTCATAACTGAGCGGATTCACCGGCGCCCAACGGGTGGCAGGATTGGTGCCGAGCAAGCCGGCCGCAACCACCATCTTGCCCGCCTTCTGGGGCGGAATGATGTTGGCAGCATCTGCACGGATCGGCCCCCAATTGGTATGAATGGTCTTGTTGGCCCAATCCACCGAGGTCACCACGCTGCTCGGCCGATAGTCGATCACGCTGGCGTAGGTCGTCTGGAATGCGGTGTGGAAGGTGTGCGGCTCGGCAACCACGTCATTGTTGGCGTCCAGCACAATGACCCGCCCCGCGCGCCGCCGGCGCAGGAGGGTGTCAGCCAGCAGGCAGGCCCGCTCGTAGGGCCCCGGCGGGCAGCGATACGGCGCCGGAGGAATCGACATGACGAAAGTACCCCCCGCCGGCACTGCGTCGAGCTGGGCCTTGAGCGCGAGGGTTTGCGGACCGGCCTGCCAGGCGTGCGGCAGCACGGCGGTATCGAGACCCGGCACCGCATCGAAGTCGATACCCGGCGCCAGAACCAGTTTGTCGTAGGCGATGCGGTTGCCGGTCTGGGTGGTCACGATCCGATTCACCGAGTCGATGGCAACGGCCCGGTCGGCCACGAGTTTCACCCCGTATTTGTTGCGCAGGTTGTCATAGCGCAGGGTGATCGTGCTCATGCCCAGCGCCCCGGTCATGACCAGATTGCTGAGGATGCAGGATACGTGGGTGGGATTCGGTTCAATCAGCGTTACCTGGATAGCCGGGTTCCACATGCGGACATATTTGGCCAGGGTTGCACCGGCAAAGCCGGCACCGATCACGACCACCCGCGGGGCGGCGGCCTGGGCGCGCGCCATGAGGGGAACGGAGGTGGCGGCAGCCAACGCGCCAGAGGCTTGCAGGATCTTGCGGCGATTGTGCGAAATCATCATCTGTCCCTTCAGGCTCAATTGTCATTCCGCGACCGGGAACGGCTCGATGTGCCGGTGGTCGTTGTACTGGAGGTGGAGGTGGAAACCGTCGTGGTGCTCGTCTTTCCGCCGGTGGCGAAGTAGCGTGCAATCAGGCGGATCTGCGCGTCGGTGTAGCCCGCCGCCTGACGGTGCATGATCTCGTCAGGCTTGATCCGGGCTTTCATCTCGAGCAGTTCCTTGTAGATTTCCCCCTCGCTCTCGCCGGCAAGCTTTTCCATGCCGGAGACGGCCTGGCCGTTGGTTCCGTGGCATTGGGCACATTGGGCTGCAAGCAGCCGGCCGGCCGGCGGTGCCGCGTGGGCGGCGGCCGCAGCCACCAGCAGGGCCAGCGCGGATGCGCCGCTCAGGGTCATACGGATCAGTTTCATGGTCACTCCTCCTCCTTGATGCCCGCAGGGGCGGGCACTTTCAAACGCTAATGTTCAAACTCGATGCGCGCGGCGATGATCGTCCCGCTCGAACTGTCGAAACGGCCCTTGACCTCAACATGACGTCCGTTGGCCAAGTCACTCCGGCTGCCTTGCTCGAATATCACCGGCCCGCTGGCATTGATCCACAGGCCGCGAAGACGGAATCTCTGGCTGGCGGGGTCAAATTCGTCCATTACCCCGCTCAGATCAAAGGCCTCGTCATCCGACGCATCCTCGTCGTGGGTCTCCACCTCCCGGGCGACGAGCACACCATCGCGCGCGTAGCCCTCCACCTCCACCCGCCGCCCCACCGCCAGCACGCCGGCGATGCGGGCTGCGCCGGCATCCACCTGAACGCCGTCGACGACAAAGGCCGTCTGGCTGCTCAAACTGGAGATGCTGCCCTCCAGCTTGCTTTCACCACCGGTGAGTACGGCGCGCTGGGCGGGCACCACACCATCCACGCGCCACACGCCGCCGGCGGGCAGACGCGCCGCAAAGGCCTGAACGACGACACCGTCAGCCAGGACAGCGCGCTCGCCACCCGGCACGGCGTCGTAGTCGATCCGCACGCCGCCCAGGCTGAAGCGGCGCTGCACGACATCAAGCGCCGTGACCGCGCCACGCAGCTTGTAGGGGGAGGCCTGCGTGCGCAGCTCGATGCGGGTCGCCGTGTAGGCTCCGGCAGCGGCATTGAAACCGCCGTACACCTCCACCACGTCGCCGGGCCGCAGGGCAGCCAGGCCGGCCAGCCGCTCGTCGAAAACCGTAGTCGGCTTGACACTGACCGTCGCGCCAAGGACAGTGAAGTGCCCCGCAGCCAGATCGATCCCCCCCACCGGACCGACGATCTCGCTACCGAAGCGAATACTCTCGGCAACGCCGTTGCCGGCGACGAAATCGGCACTTCCGCGAATGGTCGTGACCATGCCCAGCTTCAGATCGGCCCGGCTCCGCACCCGCCCATCCTCGTCGGTGACCACGGCGCGGCTGTCGTCATAGCGCACGCCGGCGACGATGACCGATCCGAAGCCCGAGATCGGGCCCATCGTGACGACGCTCGACACCGTGCCCGTCCCGCCCGTGCCCACCCCGGCCACATCGCCGCCACCGCCGCCTCCACAGGCCACCAGCAGCACCATCGCGAGGCCGGCCGCCAGCCACCCGCTCAGCAGCCCGCCGGCCCCACGGCACCGTGCGCCCATCACGGCAGGTTCTCCCCGTCGTCCTGCGTGGCAAGGGGCGGGGTCGGCATGAGCGCCGAGTAGCTGTAGAGGCCGATCCGCACGCGATGCCGGGGCGCCCGCCCGAGCTGGCGATCCTCCTCGATGAGTTCTTCAAGCCGCGGAACCGCGCCCTTCATCAGGCTCTCCCAGCTGGACAGCACCATGCGTCTCACCGCGGCCACCGAGTCCTCCGAAAGCTCGTCGGCAAACACCGCCTGCTCGAAATGCGGCGGCTCCACCGCCAGCACGTTGCTGACCGCCGCGCTGAGGTGATCACCGACGTTGTCTCCCAGAAACCCCAGCATGGCGGCCTGCGCGTCATTGGGCACAAAGGCATTCCGGGTCAGCACAACCTGGTCCTGCTCCGCATCCAGTCGGGCAATCCCGAGGCGGCACAACTCGTCGAGCACGCTGCGGGGATGGACATCGCGGGTGACCGAATGCGCCAGCCCCTCGAAACTGGGCTCGCCCGCAGCCCTTGGCATGCGCGGCAAGGGCCGCGGCGCCCCGTCCGCATCGCAATAGGCAGGATCGGTCTGCCACCGGGCAAACACCTCGGCCGCGGGGGGGTTACGCACATCACGGGGTTTGCGCTCCCGCTGGGTGAGCCGCGTCACCTCACGCCGGTTCAGCCCCGTCGCGACGCTGACCCGACTGACCACCCGCGACGGTGCCTGAGCCGACTGCGCCTTCAGTGCTTCGTCCACAACCGCCTCCTTGAGCAATTCTTCCAATGCCGCAAATGAAACTCCCTGCGCCAGCGCCAGCCGGGCAATCGGCCCCAGCAAGGCTCGCAACGCATCCACCAGCGCGGGTTCCAGCGTCTGCCCGTCCCCTGCCGCTCGCCGGGCGGGCCCCGGAGATTCGGTACTCATCGCGCGCCCCCCGTCCGGCTCCGACACACCCGGTGCGGGGAGCCACCGCCTGCGGGGCGGCCAAGCGGGTTCATGGCAAGACCTCAGACAACATGATTGCTCCAAATACTAAATGTGTGATTTGCACATTTCAATACAGTTAGAAGGGTTTCTTATGTAACAAAAATACTTCGGGGCGCCTTGGCGCCCCGCGTGGACCACAGACCCGGACCGCGAACCTTCTGTTCAACCGCCGCTCAACACGCCCTCCGCCCAGTACAGCGCGGTGATGGTCTTGGCATCGGTGATGCGCCCGTCAAACACGGCTTCACGCGCCTCCGCCGGGCTCAGGGTCAGGATCTCGAGAAACTCGCCCTCATCCCAGGCATGCCCCACGTGGCTCAAGCCCCGGGCAATGAAGATCTCGATGCGCTCGTTGGAATAGCCGATGCACGGGTGCATCACCCCCAGGTAACGCCAGTCTTCGGTGACATAGCCGGTTTCCTCCTGCAATTCGCGCCGGGCGCAGCACAGGATGTCCTCGCCCGGATCGATCTTGCCGGCAGGCAACTCGAGAAACGCCTGCCCCACCGGGTAGCGGAACTGGCGCTCGAACACCAGCCGACCATCCGGCAGGACCGGAATCACCACCACCGCACCGGGGTGCTTCACATACTCCCGCAGGCCCTCCTTACCATCAGGGAGGCTGACCCTGTCCCGGAATACTTTCAGCAGGCGGCCCTCGAAAACGGCTTCCGACGACAGGGCTTCTTCATGCAAGGGGTCCTTCATCCCGTTCTCCATTCCTGATCTCGCTCAAAACACAAAGACCGCAGCATCGCATCTGCAAGCCTTGGCTGACCAGTCATAATCGCGCCACCTTGCACCGGAAAACGGACCGTGCTTGACCCCTTCCCCACCCTGCGTGACCACCTGTTCGACCCCAGCGGTGGCCTGATCTACCAACTGCGCGCCTTCCGCTACCGGCACAGCCTGTGGGCCGGCTTCCATGCGGTCGTGGCAGGCTGGCTGAGCGAATGGCGGCCGGACTGCCGTAACCTGGTGATGATCGGCCCGAACGCCGGTCACGCCCTGCCACCGGGCTTCCTGGAACGCTTTGAACAGGTGATTGCGCTGGAGCCGGACCCCATTGCCCGCTACCTGCTGGCACGGCGGCCGGACGCCCGCCGGCTGCGTTTCGACAAGCTCGACTGCCTGTCCACGGCGGACGGTCTGGCCCTGCTGGCGGCGCGCTTTCCGGGCACCGCCGTGCTGTTTTCCAACGTGCTCGGGCAAGTCGCCGCGCCAGGCGGAAGCTGGTCGGCCCTGCTCAGCCGCCATCTCCAGGAACAGCACTGGGCGAGCTATCACGATGTGATCTCCACCACCCGGGAGCCGGACCATCACGCCTCAATACAGTGCGCGAGCCTTGTGAACCTGGAAACCCTCCTGGCGCATTTCTGGACCCGGGGCGAGATCGCTGTAACTGAGCACGAAACCCTGCACCTGGGCGGGCGCGGCCCCTTCAGCTATGCCCTGTGGCCGATCACGCCGGCACGCTGGCACGTGGTGGAGTGGGTGGTGAATCAGGCGTAGGTGTCGAGGGCCGAACCGGTCGCCGGCGGGCCGCCCCCTGTTTGCGCCACCCGGTAGGCCTGGGCAGGCCCGCTGGCCCCTTCATCGCGGCCACGAGTGGCCAGTTCGACACGGGCCTCGGCCGCCATGCGCGACGCGCGGGCTGCGATCTGGCGATCCTGACCCGATGGGTCGGCGGGCGCCAGGGCGGCAGCGCGGATCTTCTCCGCCCGGCTCAGGGTTTCTTCGGGCGTGCGCCCGGGGGACACATTGATGCCGACCTCGCCGCCCACGGCATAGCGTCGGCCGTCGGGACCGGTCTCATAGGAATAACTGGCGCCGCTGGTCACCACCCCCGCTCCGGCCGCCACATGGGCCATCTCGTGGGCACGGACTTCCCGATCACGCTGTTTCAGTTGCTCGACGATGCGCAGGTCGGCCTCACTGAGGCCTTGCGCCTTGCCTTGAACGTCGCCTTGCGCCTCACCCGCACGCAAGCCTGCTTCGCCGGCCCGACTGACGGGCGCAGCAGTTGAGGGACTGAATCCCGAGGACGGACCGAGCGCGGAAACGGACATGAACAGCGACCTGCAAACCTTGCCTTAAGCCTAGCCGCTCAAACCCCTGGCGTCAGCCCGAATCCACTGCCAACGCCAACAAGTCCTCACTCACCCAGGTAGGCGGCCCGCACCTTGGGATCGGCCAGCAGATCCGCGCCCGAGCCACTGAGGGTGATCGTCCCCGACTCCATTACATAGGCCCGGCTGGAAAACTCCAGGGCGAGCGTGGCGTTCTGCTCCACCAGCAACACGGTGACGCCCTCGGCCGCCACCGCGGCGATGACCTCAAAGATCTTCTCCACCACCAGCGGGGCCAGGCCCATGGAAGGCTCGTCCAGCAGCAACAAGCGGGGGCGAGACAGCAGCGCCCGGCCGATGGCGACCATCTGCTGCTCACCGCCCGAGAGGGTGCCGGCCACCTGCTGAAGACGCTCCCTGACCCGGGGCAGCATGCCGAAGATGCGCTCCATGTCCGCCTCCACCGCGTCGTGGTCACGCCGGCAGTAGGCGCCCATGCGCAGGTTCTCCTCGACGGTCAGGCGGGTGAAGATGCCCCGCCCTTCAGGCACCAGGGCCAGGCCCTGGCGCAGGCGCTTGTAGGCCGGCAACTTGTCGATGGCCTGACCGTCGTAGAGGATCTGCCCGCCAGCCGTGCCCAGGGTGCCGGCGATGGCGTTGAGGGTGGTGGTCTTGCCGGCGCCGTTGGCCCCGATGAGGGACACCAGCTCCCCCCGGGCCAGCTCCAGGCTGATGCCCTTCACGGCCTCGATGGCGCCATAGGCCACCCGGGTGTCGCGCAGTTGCAGGATGGGAGCCGGGTTATCGGTGATGCTCATGCCGCCGCTCCCGCCTTGTGGGTGCCATGACCGCCCAGATAGGCAGAGATCACGGCCTCGTTCTTCTGCACCTCGGCGGGCACGTCCTCAGCGATCTTCCGGCCGAAGTCGAGCACCGCCAGGCGGTCGCACAGGCCCATCACCAGCTTCACGTCGTGCTC
>JAEUNV010000013.1 GCA_016790385.1 Zoogloea sp. | reverse complement strand
CCAGGTGGACGTGCGTGTGTCCACCCTGCCCACCACCCACGGCGAGCGCATTGTGCTGCGCCTGCTCGACAAGGGCAGCGGCCAGCGCAGCCTGGACAGCCTGGGCATGGCAGCCGACACCGTGAAGCCCTTTGCCGAGCTGCTCAAGGAGCCCCATGGCATCCTCCTCGTCACCGGCCCCACCGGCTCCGGCAAGAGCACCACCCTCTACGCCGCCCTGCAGGGCATGGATGCGAAGCGCCGCAACATCGTCACCGTTGAAGACCCGGTGGAGTACGACCTGCCCGGCGTCGGCCAGATCCAGGTCAATCCGCGCATCGAGCTGAGCTTCGCCAAGGCCCTGCGCGCCATCCTGCGCCAGGACCCGGACGTGATCATGATCGGCGAGATCCGCGACCTGGAGACCGCCCAGATCGCCGTCCAGGCCAGCCTCACCGGCCATCTGGTGCTGGCCACCCTGCACACCAACGACGCCGCCTCGGCCGTCACCCGGTTGGTGGACATGGGCGTCGAGCCCTTCCTGCTGGCCTCCACCCTGCGCGGCGTGCTGGCCCAGCGGCTGGTACGCAAGCTGTGCCCCGCCTGCCGCAGTGCCAACCCCAGCAGCGCGGCCGACCGTGAGCTGCTCGGGCCGGACACCCCGGCAGAGCTGTGGCACGCCACCGGCTGCACGGAATGCTCCGGCACCGGCTACGCGGGGCGCAGCGGCATCTACGAACTCATCGTCGCCGATGAGGCCTTCCAGCGCCTCATCCACACCGGCGCCGACGAAGCCCAACTGCGCGCCCACGCCATCGCCAACGGCACCCGCAGCCTGCGTGACGATGGCCTGCGCCTGCTGGCCAGCGGGCTAACCTCGGCCGAAGAACTGCTCCGCGTCACCCGCGAATGACCGCCTTCCGCTACCGCGCCCTCGACGCCGCCGGCAAGGAAGCCGCCGGCGTCATCGAAGCCGACACGGGCAAGGCCGCCCGTGGCCTGCTGCGCGAACGTGGCCTTTACCCGCTGGAGGTGGCCTCCGTGGCCCACGGTGCCGCCGGCAACAAGACGGTACGGCGCAAGCTCCGGGATGCCGACCTGACCCTGCTGACCCGCCAGTGGGCCACCCTGCTGGCCTCAGGCCTCACCGTCGAGCAGGCCCTGGCGGCTCTCATCGAACAGGCCGAAACCGAGGGCACCCGCCAGCTGCTGGCCGGCGTGCGCTCCGAGATCCTGGCCGGCTACAGCCTGCGCGCCGCCCTCGACCGCTACCCCCAGGCCTTCTCCACCCTGTACCGGGCCTCGGTGGCGGCGGGCGAGAAATCCGGCGAGCTGGCCAAGGTCATGAACCAGCTGGCCGACTACCTGGACCGCAGCCACGCCCTGCGCACCAAGACCCTCCAGGCTCTGCTCTACCCAACCATCGTCGCCAGCGTGGCCCTGCTGGTCATCGTCGGCCTGATGACCTACGTGGTGCCCCAGGTGGTTTCGGTCTTCCAGCAGGGCAAGCAGGCCCTGCCGCTGCTCACGCGCAGCCTGATCCTGGTCAGCGCCCTGCTGCGGGAATGGGGCTGGCTCATGGTGCTGGCCCTGGCCGGCGCCTTCTTCACCGGCCGCGCGGCCCTGCGCGACACCAGCGTGCGCCGCCGCTGGGACGCCTGGCTGCTCGGACTGCCCGTGCTCGGCCGCCATCTGCGCACCCTCGACGCCACCCGCTTTGCCAGCACCCTGGCCATCCTGGCCGGCAGCGGCGTGCCCCTGCTGGCCGCGCTGGAAGCCGGCCGCCAGGTGATCAGCCGCCTGCCCCTGGCCGACGCGGTGGGCGCTGCCGCCGAGCGGGTGCGCGAAGGTCAGCCCCTGTCGAAGGCCCTGGGGGCGAGCCGTCAGTTTCCACCGCTGCTGATCCACATGCTGGCCAACGGCGAAGCCACCGGCCGCATCGATGAACTCCTCGACCGGGCCGCCAAACTGCAACAGGCCGAACTGGAAAACCGCACCGCCACGCTCACAGCCCTGCTCGAACCCGTCCTGCTGCTGACCATGGGCGGCTTCGTGCTGCTCATCGTGATGGCCGTGATGCAGCCGATCATCGAAATCAACACCCTGATGAAGTAAGGAAACCACCATGCACAGCAACCTGCGCCGCAGCCGCGGCTTCACCCTGATCGAAGTGATGGTCGTCATCGTCATCCTCGGCGTACTGGCCGCGCTGGTGGTGCCCAAGGTCATGAGCCGCCCGGACGAGGCCCGGGTGGTCGCCGCGCGCCAGGACATCTCGGCGATCATGCAGGCCCTCAAGCTTTACAAGCTCGACAACCGCCGC
>JAEUNV010000006.1 GCA_016790385.1 Zoogloea sp. | reverse complement strand
GAGTCGCCCCACATGCTGATGATGTCGGCCACCCCCATCCCGCGCACCCTGGCCATGAGCTATTACGCCGACCTGGATGTGTCGGTGCTTGATGAGCTGCCGCCGGGGCGCACCCCCATCGTCACCAAGCTGGTCAAGGACGAGCGCCGTGACGAGGTGATCCAGCGCGTCCGCGACGCCTGTCTGCAGGGCCGCCAGGCCTACTGGGTTTGCCCGCTGATCGAGGAGTCCGAGGCGCTTCAGTTGAAGACCGCCGAGGAGAGCTTCGAGATGCTGTCGGCGGCGCTGCCGGAGCTGAAGATCGGCCTGGTGCATGGGCGCCTGAAGAACGACGAGAAATCCGCCACCATGGCGGCCTTCATCGCCAACGAGGTGCAGGTGCTGGTGGCCACCACCGTCATCGAGGTGGGGGTGGATGTGCCCAACGCCAGCCTGATGGTGATCGAGCACGCCGAGCGCTTCGGGCTGGCCCAGCTCCATCAGCTGCGCGGGCGGGTGGGCCGCGGCGTGCATGAATCGGTGTGCATCCTGCTCTTTGCCCAGCCCCTGTCCCAGACCGGGCGGGAGCGCCTGAAGGCGATCTACGAGCACACCGACGGCTTCGTCATTGCCCGGGAGGATCTGCGCATCCGCGGCCCCGGGGAATTCATCGGCGCCCGCCAGAGCGGCGTTCCCTTGCTGCGCTACGCCGATCTGGAGGCCGATGCGCCCCTGGTCGAGGTCGCCCGCGATCTGGCCGAATCCCTCCTGCGCGATGCGCCCCAGGTCGCGGATGAGGTTGCCACGCGCTGGTTTGGCGGGCGGGCCTCCCTCCTCAAGGCTTGACCACGCCGGACTGGCGGTCGCGTCAGTCGGGGTGTCCCTGACGGTGCGGAATTTATTTCGGGTGGGCATGTAAGAACCGGTGGGTGACTCCGACAAACGCTCAGGAGTCGGATTTCCGATTGCCCTTCCGGACCTTCCAGCGTCCCCAGCCCATCAGGAGAAATCACCATGAACACCCTTCCCCGCAAGTCCATCACCGCCGCCTCCCTCGCCCTGGCCCTGGGCGCAGCCCTCAGCACCGCCGCCGTCACGGCCCACGCCGATGACAAGATGGCCGACAAGGAAAAGTGCTATGGCGTAGCCATGAAGGGCAAGAACGATTGCAAGGCCGGTGCGGGCACCACCTGCGCGGGTACCTCCAAGATCGATTACCAGGGCAATGCCTGGAACCTGGTGCCCAAGGGTACCTGTGAGAAGACGGCCTCTCCCACCTCGCCGACCGGGCACGGCCAGCTTGCCGCTTTCAAGGAAAAGAAGGCCTGAGCCACGCTGACTGAAACGGAGCGTCCGCCATGACGAAGGACATCCCCTGCATGCAGCGTTCGGGCGGCGCTTCCGTTTCGCGGGTCGGTGCGCTGCCGGCCCGCGGCGGCCTTGGACTGAAGCCCGAACATTTTCAGACCATCCTGGAGCACTTGCCTGCGCTGGGATTTTTCGAGATCCACGCGGAGAACTACATGGTGGCGGGCGGCCCCTTCCACCATTACCTGACGCGTATCCGCAGCCATTATCCGCTTTCGATCCACGGCGTCGGCCTGTCCATCGGCGGTGCGGCCCCTCCCGACGAAGCCCATCTGGATCGGCTGGCGGCGCTTCTGGAGCGTTACGCGCCCCAGTCCTTTTCCGAGCACCTCGCCTGGTCGAGCCATGGCGGGGCCTTCTTCAATGACCTGCTGCCCGCCCCTTACCATGCGGGCACCCTTAATCGTGTCTGCGAGCATATTGACCGCGTCCAGGAACGCCTGGGGCGGCGCATGCTCATTGAGAATCCCGCCACCTATGTCGAGTTTGTCGAATCGACCCTGGGCGAAGGCGAATTCATCACGGAGCTTGTCCGGCGCACGGGCTGCGGGCTGTTGCTCGACATCAACAATGTCCATGTGTCGTGCGTGAACCACGGGCGCGATCCCCACGCGTTCATCCAGACGCTGCCCCTCGCGGCGACCGGGCAGATCCACCTCGCAGGCTTTGCCGAGGATCTGGATGCCGATGGTCATCCGCTGCTCATCGACTCCCATGGCGCCCCGGTTGCCGAGGCCGTCTGGGAACTCTTCCGCACCGTGGTGCAGCAGCTCGGCCCGCTGCCAACGCTCATCGAGCGTGACAACGACATTCCTGCCTTTCCGGTTCTGCTCGCCGAGGCGCGCCGGGCGGAGGCGGTGATGGCGGCGCTGGGTGATATGGCGGTGACGGCATGAACACCCAGGCGAAGTTCGCGGCTGCGCTGCTGGACCCGGCGTGTCCATGCCCTTCCGGCTTGAAGACATGGACAGGGGGCGATCCGGCGCGGCGTTTCCAGGTGTACCGCAACAATGTGGTGGCGTCCCTCATCGATGCGCTGGCCGATACCTTTCCCGTGACCCTCGAACTGGTCGGGGACGCCTTCTTCAGGGCGATGGCCGGCGTCTTCGTGCGAGGCTGTCCACCACGTTCGCCGATCCTGGCCTTCTATGGCGACGACTTTCCGGATTTCATCGGCAGCTTCCCGCCTGCCGCCGGTCTGGCCTATCTGGCGGATGTGGCGCGGCTCGAATACCTGCGGGTGAGGGCTTTTCACGCGGCCGACAGCATGCCGATCGGCGCGGCGGAGCTCGCGGGCGTTCTCGCCGACGAGTCCGCCCTGCCCGGGCTCCGGCTGCGCGTGCATCCCTCCCTGTCTGTCCTCCATTCGCGCAGTGCGGTGGTGTCCCTGTGGGCGGCACATCAGGGTATCGGCTCGCTTGCGCAGGTCGTCCCGAGCGAGCCCGAGACTGCGCTGGTTCTGCGGCACGGACTTGAGGTTGACGTCATTGAAGTCTCTCCCGCTGCGGGTGAATGCATCGCCGCCATCGTGGAGGGCCTGCCCTTGGGGGCCGCGGTCGCGCGGGCCAGCTCCATCGACGAGGCTTTCGACCCCGCGGGCGTGCTGGGTCTGCTATTGCAAAAATCAGCCATTACGGCACTGATTCCTTCAAGGAGAGAATCATGAAATCTTCAATCGCCACCTCCCCCGCACCGTCCTCGTCGCCGCTCGTGTCCCTGCTGGATGCGGTCATACGGGGCCTGTCCGGCATACCCGATTCGTTGATTGCCCTGCTGGGGCGCTTTTCGATAGCGGCGGTCTTCTGGAAATCCGGACAGACCAAGATCGAGGGATTCGCCGTGGATCTCATCGCCGGGGATGTTCAGCTCGGATGGCCGCATCTGGCCGATTCCGCCATCGCCCTTTTCGAGAGCGAATATCGGCTGCCGTTCCTGCCCCCCGAGCTGGCGGCACCCATGGCGGCGTTCGCCGAGCATTTCTTTCCCGTCCTGATTCTGGTGGGGCTGGCGACGCGATTTTCGGCACTGGCCCTGCTCATGATGACCTTGACCATCCAGCTCTTCGTGTACCCCGATGCCTATCCCACCCATGGAGTCTGGGCGACGGTACTGCTGGTGTTGATCGCGCGCGGGCCGGGAACGATCTCGGTGGACCATTGGCTCACCCGGGCGTTTGCCAAACCCTGAGCCGTAGCGGAATGCGCGGCGATCAATCTCTCCCGACCCGGGGCTGACCGTTACACATTCCTTTACGCGAAGCGCTGCCCGCATGGGCTTCCCGCGGCGACGTGCTGTTACACTTTTGTGCATGCCACGCCCGCCTTGCGTGGCTTTGCGCGTTTTTGCACGGGGTTTGCATGTCGCTTGTGTCGCGTCTGCCTGGTCGGGTCGTCCGTGCACTGCTGCTGATGGTGGTGGTTGGTGTCAATCTGCTTGCCGCTCCATGCCTTGTCCGCGCCGAAGTGGTGAGCACTGCCGCGGAAGGCCGTCCCCGTCTTGTGCGGGTGGTGGGCGACGAAAGCTATCCGCCTTATCTTTTTCGCGGCGCTGATGGTCAGCTCCAGGGATATCTCGTCGATCTCTGGAGGCTCTGGGAACAGAAGACCGGCATTCACGCCGTCGTGACCGCCAGCGATTGGTCCAAGGCGCAGGCGATGGTCCAGGATGGTCGGGCCGACGTGATCGAGATGCTGTTCAAGACGGCGGTCCGGCAGACCCGTTATGAGTTTTCCGACCCCTATGCCGATCTGTCCATCGCGATCTACAGCAGCAGACCCCTTGGCGAAATCAATCATGTCGGGGCGCTGAAGGGGCTCAGGATAGGGGTGCAGGCCGGCCACGCCTGTGCGGACGAACTTACCGGGCAAGGTATCGACGCCTTGCAGCTCTACCCCACTGCGGCGGCACTGATCGAGGCGGCGCGCGCTCAAGTGATCGATGTCTTCTGCCTGGACGATTTTTCCACCGATATCTACCTCCATTCCTCCGGCGCAGCCGGAAACATCCAAAAGGCGCTCACCTTCCATCGCGGGCAGTTTCACCGCGCCGTTCGCAAGGGCAACCGGGACATGCTTGCCATCGTCGACGCCGGGATGCGGGCGATCACGCCGGCAGAGCATGCCGCCCTGCGCACGAAATGGTTTGGGGTGGCGTCCGTTGAAACCCCCTATGCCCGTCTCCTCGGCATGGGCTTGCTGATTGCAGCGGCCCTGGGAGCCCTCCTGTTTCTCTGGAACCTCATGTTGCGACGGCGCGTGGCGGCCCGGACGGCCACGCTGAATCAGGCGCTGGAAGACCTCCGCAAGGCCCACGGGGAGGCCGAGGAAGCCCGGGGGAGTCTGGCTGCCACCCTGGAGGCCATTCCCGATCTTCTGTTTGAATTTGACGGTGCCGGTCAGTGCCTCAACATCTTTTCCAACCGCAGGAACCGCTCCATCGCGCCCAGAGAGCACCTGATCGGCCGGACGATTGCCGATGTGCTTCCGGCCGAGGCGGCCCGCAGTCTGCAGCAATCGATTACGTCAGCGATCCGTGACGGCAGTGATTACGGCCGGACGGTCGATCTCGACATCGGCGCAGAGACACGCTGTTTCGAATTGTCCGCGACCGGCCGGCAGACCGGCGACGACACCGCGCCCCGGGTGCTGGTGCTGGCCCGGGATATCACCGACCGGCGCGCCGCCGAACGGGAGCTGCGCCGGATGCGGGAGGAATCCCTGATCGCCGAAAAGGACCGGCGTTTCAGGGGCTTGTTCGACGCGGCGCCTGTGGCGCTGGCCTACCTTCACAGCACGGCCATCGAACTGCTGAATCGCCGCTTCGTCGAGCTGTTCGGCTACCTCGCCGAGGACATTCCGACCCTCGATGAATGGTGGCAGCACGCCTACCCTGATCCGGGATATCGGCAATGGGCGCGGGAGACATGGGAGGCGGCGGTGCAGGCGGCGTCGGCCGGCGATGGCAAGGTCGAGAGCTTCGAATGTGTGTTGAGCACCAAGAATGGCGAGGTTCTGAACATGCTCATCGGTGGCCAGCTGCTTGGTGAAGGGGTGATCGTGACCTTCACCGACATCACGCTGGTCAAGGTGTCGGAAGCGGCGCTGCTGGAGTCGAAAGAGGCAGCGGAGGCGGCCAATCTCGCCAAGAGCACCTTTCTGGCCAACATGAGCCATGAGATCCGGACGCCGATGAACGCGATCCTCGGTTACGCCCATCTCCTCAAGGCGACCCCGCTGACCGGCGAACAGAGCGACCGGCTCGACAAGATGGACGACGCGGCAAAGCACCTGCTGTCGGTGATCAACGACATCCTCGACATCTCGAAGATCGAGGCTGGAAAGGTCATTCTTGAGCAGACGAGCTTCACCCTCAGTTCGGTCCTCGGGCCGGTGCATTCCCTGGCATCCGACATGGCCCGTGCCAAGGCGGTGGTGGTCAGTGTTGATTATGGCAATGTGCCCCCCGTCCTGTACGGCGATCCGACCCGCTTGCGCCAGTGTCTGATCAACTTCGCCAGCAATGCGGTCAAGTTCACCGAGAAGGGGCACGTTGCAGTCCGGGCGCGCGTG
>JAEUNV010000663.1 GCA_016790385.1 Zoogloea sp. | reverse complement strand
CCTGTTCCAGTTCGCAGAGATCGTCGCCGGCAATTTCGAGCGGAGCGTGCTCGATGCGGCCATCGTCAAAGCCATGAAGGCGCCCAGCCGACCCGCCGGCTTGCCGGAAGGCGTGCTCGAAGGCATTCCTGAAGCGCCAGGGGTCTACGTTTTTCATGGTGCGAATGATCTTCCGGTGTACGTGGGTCGAGCTGCCAGCCTGCGTTCCCGGGTGATGAGTCATTTCTCTTCCGAGCATCGCAACAGCAAGGAAGCGAAGATCGCCCGGAACGTTCAGCGGGTGGAATGGCAGGTGACGGCGGGGGAATTGGGTGCGCTGATCCTCGAAGCACGTTTGCTGCGTCAGTTGAAGCCCGCTGAGAACCGCCAGCTGCGGGACGCCGAGGGCGTGTTCGGCCTGCGTTATGAACCGGCCCGCATGCGCGGCCCGGTGCTGTTGCGGGAGAGCTTGAATGGTGTGGACCCCCTTGCCGGGACTGCGCTTTACGGGGCGTTTCGCAGCAAGAAGGAGGCGGATGCGGCCCTGCGCGAATTCGCCGGCCTGTACCGCCTTTGCCCCAGGCGCCTCGGCACGGAGCCCTGGAGCGACGGCCCCTGTCTTGCGCACCTGGCCAAACGCTGCGCGGGCGTGTGTGCCGGCAAGGAAAGTCCGGCCGAACATGATCAGCGTCTGCTAAAGGTGCTGGAAAGCCTGCGCCTTAAGCGCTGGCCCTGGAATGGATCTGTGACGGTCCGCGAGGCCCATCCGGAATCAGGCCGCGTGGCCTTCCATCTTCTCGATGGCTGGTGCCTGCTAGGCACGGTGGACGACGAATCCGCTTTGGTCGCACTCAGCAGCACACCACCTCCCCGTGCTTTCGACCTGGATATCTACCGCATCTTGTTGCGCTGGCTCGAGACACCTGCCGGCAAGGCCGCCGTCAGCGTCGCATGAGGGCATCGCAATAAACCGGGTGACGCTGTGGGGCGGCGCTCACCGCCCCATTTTGCCGATCTAATCCGGCAGGGCAGCCGGCTGGGCCTTCCTGCGTCGCTCGCGCCAGCCTTCAACCAGCGAATACACCGCCGGCACCACCACCAGAGTCAGCAGGGTCGAACTGACCATGCCGCCGATCACGGCAATGGCCAGGGGCTGGTTGGTCTCGTTGCCGGCGCCAAAGCCCAGCGCCGCAGGGGCCAGGGCCAGGATCACGGTGGCCGAGGTCATCAGCACCGGACGCATGCGGACCGGACAGGCATTGCGCAGTGCGGTGTCTACGGGCAGACCTTCGGCGCGACGCTGATTGGTGAGGTCCACCAGCAGGATGGAGTTCTTGGCCACCAGACCGATCAACAGCACCAGGCCGATCATCGAGTAGATGTTCAGGGTGTGGTCCGTGGCCCACAGGGCCGCCACGCCCCCCACGATGGCCAGGGGCTGGGCCAGCATGACGATGAAGGGCTGCACGAAGCTGTTGAACTGGCTGGCCAGCACCATGTAAAGCAGGGTGAGGGCCAGGGCAAAGGTGAAGCTCATGTACTTCTGGGTCTTGCCGAATTCCTCCGCCTGGCCGATCAGCTTGACCTGATAGCCCGTCGGCAGCAGCTCCGCGGCGCTGCGCTTGACCACGTCCACCGCCTCGCCCAGGGGCAGGGTCGGGGAGGCGTAAAACGTGGCGGCGTATTGCAGGTCGAATCGCCCCACGACGGCCGGCCCCAGGGTTTCCCGGAAGCTGGCCACGCTGTCGAGACGCACCAGCTGGCCCGACTTGTTGCGCAGGAAGATCTTCGACAGATCGGAAGGCTGGGTGAAACTGCCTTCCCGGGCCTTCACCCGAATGTCGTAGCGCTGGCCGTCGCCGGGCTCGTCGCTGTACTTGGCGATGTCCACCCCGCCGGTGAGCATGTTGATGGCCAGGGCCACGTCCTGGGTGCTCAGGCCGGCATCGGCAACGCGCAGCCGGTCGGGCGCAAAGGCCAGCTGCGGCAGGTCGAGTTGCAGGTCGGTGTCCATGCGGCCGATACCGGGGATGGTGGCCAGCTTACGTTGCAGGGCCACCGCATGGCGGCCCAGCTCCTGAAGGTTTTCGCCGGTAAGCACAAATTGCAGCGGCTCACCCCGCTGCCCCTGGACCATCGGATACGGTGCGGCAAAGACCCGGGCGCCGGCAACCTGGCTGAACTCCTTGCGCAGCAGCGGGATCACGTCCTGCTGCTTCACGCTGCGCTCCTCTCGCGGAACCATGCGCACCACCACCGTGCCCTGGTTGACCTGCCCGGCTGTGCCAAGACCGATCAGGGCGAACTCCGAGCGGATCTCCGGGTGCTGGTCGAGGATGGCTTCCACCTCGCGCAGCTTGCCGTCCGTGTAGTCAATGCTTGAACCAAGGGGTGTGCGCAGGGACACCAGGAAGCGCCCTTCGTCCTGCTCCGGGGTGAAGGCCTTGCCCACATGGGTGAAGAAGAAGGCGCTTGAGCCCACCACGGCCAGGGTGGCCAGCAGCACCCACAGGCGATGGGTGAGGGCGCCTTCCAACAGGCGCACGTAGATGCCGTCCAGGCCGGCAAAGAGGTGGTCGAAAGCCCGGTAGATGGGGCCGTGCTGCTTCTCGACCCGCAGGTAGCGGGCGCACAGCATGGGTGTCAGGGTGAGGGAGACGAACAGCGAAACCAAGACGCCGAAGGTAACCACCAGGGCAAAACTGCGGAAGAACTGACCGATGATCCCGGAGATGAAGGCCACTGGCGCAAAGATGCACACCAGCGAAAGGGTGGCGGCCATGACGGCGAAGACCACCTCGTTGCTGCCGTTGATGGCGGCCGACACCGGGTCCGGGTCCAGCTCTTCCCGGTGCCGGAAGATGTTCTCGAGCACCACGATGGCGTCGTCCACCACCACCCCGATGAGCAGCAGCAGGGCCAGCATGGTCAGGGAGTTGAGGGTGAAACCGGCGAAATGGATGACGGCGATGGCGCCCATCAGGGACACCGGGATGGCCAGGGCGATGATCAGGGTGGAGCGCACCGAGCGCAGGAAGATCCACACCACCAGGGAGGCCAGCAGGGTGCCCTCGATCAGGTGCTCCTTGAGGGAGTCCACGATCTCG
>JAEUNV010000577.1 GCA_016790385.1 Zoogloea sp. | reverse complement strand
GCCGGCATCACGCCCTGCGCATGGGTCATCAACCAGTCCCTGCT
Source organism: Zoogloea sp. (assembly GCA_016790385.1). Taxonomy (GTDB): domain Bacteria; phylum Pseudomonadota; class Gammaproteobacteria; order Burkholderiales; family Rhodocyclaceae; genus Zoogloea. Next base: position 1,555 of record JAEUNV010000577.1, on the reverse strand, counting down.
TGCCAGCGGCACCCGCGACCCGCTGCTGGCTCAGCGGGGGGAGTACGAAATACCGTTCATCCGTCGTGTGGCGGATGGCTTGTCGCAGCACTGTGCCTTGGTTCCCTGGCTGGCTGAAGCGCCCTCCGGTAAGGCGGGTCTGCTGCAGGTCATCCGGGCCTGAGCCAATGGGAGGAACACCGCCGGGCGCTATTCCGCCCAGCGGGCCGCCGCCGAATCGTCGGCCTCGCGGGCATCCACCCAGCGTCCGCCTTCGGGGGTGTCTTCCTTCTTCCAGAAGGGGGCGCGGGTCTTGAGGTAATCCATGATGAACTCGCAGGCGGCAAAGGCATCACCCCGGTGGGCGCTGGCCACCCCTACGAAAACAATGCGCTCGCCCGGCAGCAGGCGGCCAAAGCGATGGATGACGCGCACACCCTGAAGCTGCCAGCGTCCGCCAGCCTCGGCGACGATGGCTTCGAGGGATTTCTCGGTCATGCCGGGGTAATGCTCCAGCGTCATCGCCGACACCTCGTTCCCCGCCCCGCTCAGCTTGTCGGCCCGCACCAGGCCGACAAAGGTGGCCACCGCCCCCACGTCCAGGCGCCCGGCAGACAGGGCCGCAGTCTCCGCCCCCACATCGAAATCGGCTTCCTGAACACTGACGCTCATCATCAACCTCCGGTTACTGGGGGGAAAAACGCGACTTCATCCCGATCGGCAAGCACCGCTTCGGGCCCGGCCATCTCCTGATTGATCGCGGCACGCACATTGCGCCCCTCGCCAAGGGCTTCCCAGGCACCGCCACGCCGGGCCAGATGGCCCCTCAGGGCACCAATGGTGGACACGGATTCAGGCAGGGTCAGGGTTTCGTGGGAATACCCCAGGGTCTCACGCAGGCTGGCGAAATAAAGGACTTTGACGCTCATGACAACAGCTCGGAATAGGGAATGAAGGAAACCCGGTCGCCGGCCACGATGGCCTGCCCGGGTGGATTGTCGATGACGCCGTCGGCCCATACCGTGGAGGTGAGCACGCCGGGCCCCTGATTGGGAAAGAGCATGACCCGCCCATCCTCGGCGATCCGCGCCCGCAGGAACTCCCGGCGCCGGTCGGGCCGGGGCCAATCGAAGGCAGCAGTCAAGGGAAGCGCCCGGGGCAGGCAATCCGTCACGCCCTGGCTACGCAGCACGAAGGGACGCACCAGCACGATGAAGGTAACAAAGCTCGACACCGGGTTGCCGGGCAGGCCGATGAAGGCCGCACCGGGCCCGCCGGCCGGATCATTGACCCGCCCGAAGGCCACCGGCTTGCCGGGTTTCATGGCCACCAGCCACGAATCGAGACGCCCCTCGGCGCTGACCGCCGGCTTGATGTGATCCTCCTCGCCCATGGACACTCCACCGCTGGTGACGATCAGATCATTGCCGCCGGCTGCGGCGCGCAGGGCGGCCCGGGTCGCCTCCAGGCTGTCGGGCACGATGCCCAGATCGCACACCTGGCAGCCCAGGCCCTCCAGCAGGCCGCGCAGCACGTAGCGGTTGGAGTTGTAGATGGCCCCTGGCGGCAGGGGCTC
>JAEUNV010000572.1 GCA_016790385.1 Zoogloea sp. | reverse complement strand
CCTCGAGGATGGGCACGCCGTGCTCGCGGGCCAGATCGCGGATGTTGTGGGCGATCAGGTTCATGCCCTTGGCCACCACCACCGGGGCGCCGGATCGCTCCGGATCGTACTTGAGGGCCACCGAATAATGGGTCGGATTGGTCACCACCACATCGGCGGTGGGAACCTGGGTCATCATTCTGCGACGGGACATTTCCCGCTGGGCGGCCCGGATACGCGCCTTGATCTGCGGATCGCCCTCCTGCTCCTTCATTTCCTGGCGCACGTCTTCCTTGCTCATGCGCAACTTGCGGTGGTATTCCCACAACTGGTAGGGCACATCGATGGCCGCGATCAAGGCCAGACTCGCGACGATCAGCAGGGTTGCCAACAGCACCAGGCTGGCAAAGTCATCCATGCTTGCCTCAAGGGGCTGGAGCATCAAGGCAAAAAGGTGATCCCGTTCCCGCCACACCACCCACACCCCAACGCTGCCCACCAGCGCGGCCTTCAAGCTTGCCTTCACCAGTTCGGCCAGACCATGGGTGGAGAACATCCGGCCCAGGCCCTGCATGGGGTTGAGACGGCTCAGATCAAAGCGCAGGGCTGAAACGGAGAAGACCCACCCTCCCATGAGAAAGGGCACCGTCAGGGCGGCAACCACCAGCGCCAACAGGAGGGGCGTCACGGTTAGCATGCCGCTGGAAGAGAGTTCGGCCAGAAGTTGCAACATGCCGCGGGGGTCGAACGCCTGGTCCCGCTCAAAGCTGAGCGCTGACTTGACCATCTGCATCATGCGATGACCGCCCCAGCGGCCCAGCACGTACAGGGCCGTCACCCCCACGATCAGCGAAACAAAGGTCGCTAGCTCGCGGGACTGGGGAACCTGCCCTTCTTCCCGGGCCTGCTCCAGCCTGCGTGGTGAGGCTGATTCTGTTTTTTCGAGGTCGCTGTCTTCAGCCACGGCCGGCCAGACGGTAGTTCAGTCCAACCGAGAATACCTGCGCCTACGCACCGGGCAGCACCGGAACAGACCCGTTTTGTGGATGCTTTTTTGACTGGATGGCGCGAATCAACGTGTCAGCGCGCTGGCGCCGATGAGCTGCTGGACCGCCGTCGCTTCCCGCTGCAACTCCGCAAGCTTGAAGCTGAGCAGCATCAGCTGATCCTGCATCTGCCCGAGCAACTCACGACACGCCTGGTTCGGCCCCCCCGCCAGCACGCGGGTGGAGTCAATCCGCGCCTGAAGCTCGGCCAACATCACCGCTTGGCCTGGATGGGAGGCAATGAACTGGCGCAGGGTCTTCTCGCGTGCCGCGAAATAGGCCTGCGGATCACGCTCGGCCAGAAGTTTCCAGTAATCGAAATCAAAATCGCCCATGTGCCCTCCCCCTGCCAACCCAGAACCACGGCTGAGAAAGGAGCACGGGCAAGGGGCAGTCAGGACGGATCCTAACCGGCCCTCGCCCGGGAAGGAGGGGTCTACGTCACGCCATCCTGTGTCAAGGTGTGACGGCGTGGAATAATTCGCAGGGCAGCGCTATTCAGGCGGCCAAGGCTGGCGGGTCCATCCTCGCGAGCAGCGCGCGCCGCGAAACGCCTCCGCCGCGAGAATCACCGAGCGCACCAAGCAACTCCTTCATGTCCAGAATCAGGACGATCTGCCCGTTGGAAAGGGTGGTGACGCCGGCCACCCCCTTGGGACGGAAATCATCCAGCGACTTGATCACTGCGTCTTCGCGCCCGGCAAAACTGTCGATGGCAAGGATGAAGCTCTGCTCGGCACTTTGCATGAGCACGCCGTATTCCGGTGTCTGCACCGGATCCCAGCCAAGGAGGGACGACAGAGGCATGATTGGAAGCACCTCCCCCCGCACCACCATGGTTGCCCGCCCGCCAACTTCCTGAACCTCCGCCGGCTCGATGGGCAGGATCTCGCGGACCATGGACAGCGGCACGGCAAACGGTTGTTCACCAAGGCGGACCAGGAGAACCGGGAGGATGGCCAGGGTCAGCGGCAGACTGATGACGAAAGTAGTGCCTTTGCCCAGGTTGGAGCGAATTTCGATAGAGCCGTTGAGCTTTTGGATGTTGGTCCGGACCACATCCATGCCGACGCCCCGGCCGGACACATCGGAGATCTGGCTAGCCATGGAGAAGCCGGGGAGGAACACCAGGTTGTAGCTCTGGCGTTCGTCCATGGTGTTGGCCTCCTCGTCGGTGATGAGGCCCTTCTCGACAGCCTTCGCACGGAGCCTTTCGGCGTTCATGCCGCGGCCATCGTCGGCCACGAGGATCACGATGTGATCCCCTTCCTGGCGGGCCTCCAGACGCACGATGGACTTTTCGGGCTTGCCGTTGGCAAGGCGCTCCTGGATTTCCTCGACGCCATGGTCCACTGCATTGCGGATGAGGTGAATGATCGGATCGGACAGATCCTCGATCATGGTCTTGTCGATCTCGGTTTCCTCGCCGGACAGCACCAGCTCCACGTCCTTGCCCAGATTGCGGGCGAGGTCTCGGGCGATTCGCGGATACTTCTGGAACAGCCTGCCAATGGGCTGCATGCGCGTCTTCATGACAGCGTTTTGCAGGTCGGACACCAGCAGGTCGAGCTGACTCACGGCCAGATCAAGGGCATGCAGGGTTTCGGTGTCGCTGCGCCCATTGAGGATGTCGCTACGCAGGGCATTGAGGCGGTTCTTGGTGAGGCCGATCTCACCCGACAGGTTGAGCACTTGGTCGAGCCGGGCCGTATCAACCCGGATCGAATTGTCACGCTGTTTCTCGCTATCCCGACGCCCCACCGGGCCGGAGGCCCCCGGCTTGTCGGTCGCACGCCGCCCCACTGCCGCCTTGATGATCTGCTCGGGCGACTTGCGGGCCAGTTCGTCGTCGGATTGATGCATGGGAACCGGCGGGGCGGCTGGAACTTCGGGCGCCGCCGCAGCGGCCGGCAATGCGCCGGTCACGGTGGTAAACAGTGCATTCCAGTCCAGTCCATCCTTCGCCTCTGGCGCCTTGGCCTGGACGGCGACTGGGGCCGGCACCACCTCCGGCACGGACCGCGCTGCCGCGGACAGACTGCCGGCGATGGCCAGCCGCAGATTGTCGATCAGATGAGGGTCGGCCGCCACAGGCTGCACCCCCTGCTCCAGGTAGCCAAACATGTCGCGCACTGCACCCGTTGAGGAAAGGATGACATCCATGACCTCGGGGGTGATGTCCAGCTCACCATTGCGCAGTTTGTCGAAGAGGTTCTCCGTCAAGTGGCACAGGGTCACCAACTCGGTGGCGTTCAGGAAGCCTGCACCGCCCTTGATCGTGTGAAACCCGCGGAAGATGTCGTTGAGCAGACCCTTGTCGTTGGGTGCCCTCTCCAGATCCACCAGCTTGTTGTCAACGCCCGACAGGAGGTCTCCCGCTTCCACGAGAAAATCCTGCAACAGGTCATCCATTCCGGCAAAGTCGCTCATCTCATTCACTCCTTGCGGGTTCTCCCGCATCTCCCCGCGTCAGAAACCCAGGCTCTCCAGCAGATCATCCACCTGCTCCTGGCTGCTAACCACATCGTCGCGGCCCACCGCGCTGATCACGGGGCCGTTCATCAGGGACTCCGGCGCCTCGGCCTTGCGTTCGGGAGGAATGGCCTCGATCAAGACTTGCAGCAGCTGCTGTTCAAGCCGCTGGGCCAAATCAACCACCTTCTTGATGACTTGCCCGGTGAGATCCTGGAAATCCTGCGCCATCATGATTTCCATCAGCTGGGCATTGGTTTCCCGGCTTCCGCTGACCACTTGGCCGAGAAAATCCCTGGTTTCACGGGCAAGTACGCGGAACTCGTCGGGCGATAGCTCCTGGGCATACAGGCGATCCCAGCGCCCGCGAAGGGCAGCAGCGGTGCTTTCGGTGTGATCCTGGATGGGCTTGGCGATATCCGTCGCGTTCAGCACCTTGCTGGCGGCCTGCTCGGTCATCTCCGCGATGTAGGTGAGACGTTGGCGTGCATCCGGAATGGCGTGGGCCGCTTCCTGGAGGCTCCGGTCGTAGCCAAGCTCGCGCAGCGTGTCATGCAGTTGGCGGGTCATCGTTCCCAGCCGGTTGAAGACCGTCTCACCGCTCTGAACCTGCCCCGCACTTTCGGATACCGCCGGTTCCGGCGGGGAGTAGTCATCCGCCACGGCGTCGAAAAGAGCCTGGAGCTCGTCGTCGTCACCGCTGCCCGAGGCGCTGGCGGAAACCACTTCCAGTCGGGGGGGCGACACCGGCGGCGCAGGCGCGACCGAGATCCCGGCAATGCTGTCAAAGAGGGACTGCAGATCGTCGCTATCCCCCGATTCGTCGAATTTTAGGCGCTTAGCCATGATGGCGCTCCTTCTGCACGGCAGTCTCAGGCTGCTTTCTGACCCATCTTCTCGAAGATCTTCTCCAGCTTTTCGGAGAGGGTGGCCGCCGTGAAGGGCTTGACGATGTAGCCACTGGCGCCCGCCTGGGCCGCAGCAATAATGTTTTCCTTCTTGGCTTCGGCGGTGATCATCAAGACGGGCAAATGCTTCAACGATGGCGTCGCCCGGATGTTCTGGAGCAGGGTGAGGCCATCCATGTTGGGCATATTCCAGTCCGTGACGACGAAATCGAAGGGCAGGGAACTGAGTTTCTGAAGAGCAATCTGCCCGTCCTCGGCTTCATCCACATTGGTGAAGCCAAGTTCCTTGAGCAGGTTGCGGACGATGCGCCGCATGGTCGAGAAGTCATCTACAACGAGAAATTTCATCTTTGGATCCGCCATGTTGTTGATCTCCGTTCAATCCCGGTACGCCCGCATCAGCAGGGGGCGCAGGGTATCTGCCAAGACATCGGCATCGAACTTGGCGACGTAAGAGTCGACGCCGACGCTCTTGCCCATCGCCCGGTTGGCTTCCGACGACAGGGATGAATGCATGACTACAGGTATGCCCTCGAAGCGGCTGTCCGCCTTGATGTTGCGCGTGAGAACGTAGCCATCCATTTCAGGCATCTCCGCATCAACCAAAATCAGATTGAGCTCGTCGCGCAGGCTGACACCACGCTGCTGGGCATGATTTGCCATGCCCTCAAGACGGGTCCAGGCTTCGAGGCCATTGAGTGCGTGCTTGTGACGAACACCGAGCTTGTCGAGGGTTTCCGCGATTTTCTTGCGGGCGACCGCCGAGTCGTCGACGAAGAACAGGTTCACGTCGTGCCCGCCCTCAAGGGGATGAATCTGCCCAACAACAGCCTCGCCGAAGGTGCTGGCCAGGATGGTCTCGACATCGAGAATCGATACCAGCTTGCCGTCCTGCAATTCCGTGATGGCCGTAATAAAGTGATGGCCGCCGGAAGTGACGTTGTCCGGAGCGCGCACCTTGTCCCACTCGACACGGATGATGCGGTCTACTTCATGGACCAGAAAACCCAGGGTGCGCTTGCTGTATTCGGTCACCATCATCGACCCACCCAAGGGATCACCCGAGGCCGAGATACCCATGACCTTTGCCAGTGCCAGGACGGGAATCACGTTGCCACGCAGGGAAATCAAACCCTCGACGCCGGCAGGCATATTGGGTGCCTTCGTGATGAAGGGCGTGCGCGATACCTCGCGAACCTTGAATACATTGATTCCGAAGATCTCCTGGGTACCCAGTGAGAACAACAGGATCTCCATGCGGTTCGATCCCGCAAGCTTGGTGCGGGCATCCACTGCCTCAAGCAGTCCACGATCGACACGATCCATGTTCATGATGCTCCTCTACGTTCAAACGGCCTTGGCCAGACTCGCCCGCTGGGAAATCAAGCGGCGGAGTACTTCGGCAAGGCGTTGGGGCTCGAACTTCGCAACGTATTCGTCTACACCAACCGAGCGGCCGAGTTGCTGGTTGGACATACCGGACAGGGACGAATGCATGATTACCGGTACGCCTTCGAATCGGGGGTCGGACTTGATCCTCTTTGTCAGGATATAGCCATCCATCTCCGGCATTTCCACGTCCGTCAGCACGAGGGCCACCAGCTCCTTCACTTTGCGACCAGAGGCCGCCGCGTAGGAAGCGAGCTTCTCAAGCTCCTCCCAGGCCGCCCGGCCATTCACGGTTCCCACATAGCGCACGCCCAGCACATCCAGGGTTCTTTCGATCTGCTTACGCGCCACCGAGGAATCGTCCGCGAAATAGACGGTGATCGAATCATCTGATTCGATCGGCTCGATGCCCTTGAACAGGAACTCGTCGTCATAGCGGGTTGTCTCGGACAGCACCTTCTCCACATCCAGGAGCATGACGAGCTTCGGACCCGGCAATTCGGTCACGGCCGTCACGAGGCCACCCAGATTCGCCGTGAGCATGTCGGGGGGGACGCGCATCTGGGACCAGTCCAAGCGCAGGATCGTATCGACAGCCTCCACCAGGAACCCCTGAGTGTGGCCGTTGTACTCGGTCACAATCATGATTTCCCGAGGGCTGTCAGTGCTCATCCCCGCGTACTTGGCCAGGTCCACGACCGGCACCAGCACACCTCTCAGACTGACCATGCCTTCCACGGAAGACGGCATTTCCGGTGCGGCCGTGATGGGCGGGGTACGCATCACCTCACGGACCTTGAAGACATTGATCCCGAATGTCTCGCGTCGCCCGGTTCGCGGGTCCAGACCCAGCGTGAAGAGCAGGATCTCCAGCTTGTTGGTCCCGGCCAGCCGGGTTCGTGCATCAATATTCTTGAGAAGTTCGGACATGCTCAGTCTCCGTCTCGGACCCCTGCCGACCCAATGGCGCAGGCTCCGATCTGCAAGCAATATCGGCGGGGGACACACATTCTTGAGGCTTCGCTTTTCGTCAAGAGCGGTTGCCCCAGACAAAAAAATGGCTCGCCCTGTGGCGAGCCCAACGCTCTCACTGAACTCGGTGGAAGGCTCCGGATCAGGCCCGGTAGCCGATGCGAAAACCGCCCCAATGCCGTCCATTGACATAAACCGGCGCGGAGATGTCGTGCATGATCTCGCCGGTATCGCGGCGATAGGTCTGGATCAGGAAGGGCATCTCGTGCTTGCCGCACTGCTTGCCGACGGGGTCGTCAAAGACGCGCTTGCTGCGGTTTCCGACGAAGTCCTTCTCATAGTCACCCGTCAAGGGCTGCGAGAAACGCTTGTTGTGAGTCGGCACGTAGCCATTGCGATCGGTTCCGATGGCATAGACAACCTCCGGATTCGCATCGAGCAAACGCTCCTGAAGCACGGGAAAGACGCGGTCGGTCAGAGTGTCAAAGCGCGTACTGTATTTCTGGGGCCGGGTATTCGCGATCGGCCGGTAGGCATCATCGAACAGATCGGCCTCGGTCAACTGCCCACCTGAAATCGCCTGCTCCAGGAGCAGGCCCATTTGGCGCGCACCGTCCCTCACGACGTCCGGCATCTTCTTGTGAATGGTCATCGCCAACTCACCAGCGGCACCCAGCTTGAACACCCGGCTGATCTCCTTGAGATTGACCGCCAGACCGCTCAGGCTGGTGGCCTCGATCAAGGTTTCCTTCGCCCCTGCCGAGTTACGCCCGACCATCTCCATGATTTGCCGCACATGGCCAACAATCTGATCTGCCTCTCGGCTATGGGTGTTGATCGCTGCAGCGATGGCATCGACCTTCTCCATCGTCTGATGGGCGCCTTCATTGATCTGCTGAAGTGAACCCGCGGCTCTCTGGGCCAGCTCTGCGCCGGCATGCGCCTGCGCGCTACCCGCATCGATCGAGGCAATCGCGCTGCGGGTTTCTCCCTGGATCGCCGAGATCATTGTTCCGATCTCGGTCGTCGCCGCCGACGTGCGTTCCGCCAGCTTGCGTACCTCATCGGCCACAACCGCAAAGCCGCGCCCCTGCTCGCCCGCCCGGGCCGCCTCGATGGCGGCATTGAGCGCCAGCAGGGTGGTCTGGTCGGCAATCTCGCGGATGACTTTTACGATTCCGCTGATCGCCTCGGAGCGATCCCCGAGGGCGGAGATCACTTTGGCGGAGCTCTCCACCGACCGGGCAATCTGCTCGATCTCCCGAGAGGCGCTGGCGACAACCTCCGCGCCTTTTACCGAGAGATCCCGCGCAACCTGGGCATTGGCCGCGGTCTGGCTGGCATGTTCCGCAACCACATTAACCCCGTGGGTCATCTGCTCAATGGCAGACACCATGCACTCGGCAGCACCCTGCTGGCTGCTTGACCCGTCGGCCACCTGACCCGCGTGGCCGGAAAGGAGCTCTGCCGCCTCGTGGACCCGTTGCGCGTCAAATATGACTTTGCCGACGATGCCCTGGAAGCTGCCGATCAACTCATTGAATACAACCTCGACCTCACCCACATGTCCCGCCGAAACGCTCACCCTACGGGAGAGATCTCCGTCCTTGTGCATGGCACGGATGGTGTCCCGCAATTCGGCCAGGGGATGTATGAACAAAACCCTCGCCGACACCAGGAAGGCCACTCCAACGGTGATCCCGAGCGCGACGCATACACCGACGAAACCCGCGGAAACGGAGAGACCGAAAGCCACGCCGGCCCCCAAGGCGCCGCCCCCCGCCAGGAGCCCTGCCAATAGGGAAATGATAGGAATTTGCATGATAGACGGCCATCCCCGCGCATTAGGATAAGAAAGCGGGTTAGCAAACCCGCCCCCTGGGACCGGCGGATAGCGCATCGCCGACACCTTATTCCTCGACCCTGCATTGCGCAGGCGCCAAAGGTTTCGAGGCGTTTATCGGCGCAGCCTTAGTGAACTTAAGCGCCCGTTCCTATCGGATGCGGCGGTTTTTCACGCTTCACCCCGTTTTCTCGGCAAGCCGGAAAAGCACGTCGACCCGATTGCCCACACCGCTGTAGCGTACTTCCTCGCAAACCCGCAGCAAGAGGGGAATCCCTCGGCCATGACCTTTGAGAATGTCCTCGCGCGACGGCTCGCCCGCCGCACAACGGATCTGCTCCTCGTGATCAAAACCCGGACCGGTATCCGCGCAGCTGATGTGCAGCACGGGCGGCTGCCCGTCCCCCTGGCGCAGGGAGAGTTCAAACTCCACCGCCCCCATCTCCAGTCTCGCCAGGCGACGAGCGCGCTCGTCGAGAAAGACGTCCATCCCCTCCGCGCCGACCTTCAGCGACGAGGGCAAGCGGAGCAGCCCATGATCCAGGGCATTGTTGAAGAGTTCGGATAACACGAGGAAGAGACGTCCCGCGAAGGGACGCACGCCCTCGAATTGCTCGATGGCACCAAGCACGAGGGGTACGGCATCGAGCCGTTTCAGATCGGCAGCCCCCAGGCGCAGCACAAAACGCCAGTCACTGGCCGTCCGGGCGACCGGGAAGTCGCTGGAAGTCACCGCAGGAACCGGCTGAGGTGTATCCGTAAGGGCAATATGGGCGATCGATATATCGTCCCGTGGCGGACTCCCCCCGGTGAGATCGTGAACGATCTCCGTAAGCCTGGGCAAACGCAAGTCGGCCCTCAAGCCATTGAGTGCGGCACCCAGCCCGTCGACACCCAAAGCCTGGCCCGCCGTGTCCTCAAGTTCAATCAGGCCATCAGAGAAAAGCAATAAATGGTCATGGGGGCTGACCACATGGGAGTCGACAGTTCCGTCGAACTCATCGTCATCCACAACCCCCAGGGGGAAGTGGTGGCGATTGAAATGCAGGCGCACGCAGCCGTCCGGCCGGACCAGCAATGGCCCGGGATTGCCACCATTCCAGACCGTGATGTAGCGCTCCCGGAAGTTAACCGCCACCAAGGTGGCGGCAATGAAGCGATCCACCGGAAGGAGCGCACGCACCTTGCTATTTATTTCTCGGGCAATGGCATCGATGCCAAAGCCACGCTCGGTCATGCGATAAAAAGGCGCGGTGACGGGAAGCACATTGAGCGAAGCCGCCAGTCCATGGCCTGCACCGTCCGCCAACAGCACATGCAGCACATTACCCGGAGTGCGTGCAGCGGCAATGAGGTCGCCGCTGAATTCTGCCGCCGAGGCGATCCAGTGCGAAACAGCCGGATCCCCCAACGCTTCCCGGTTGATCAGGCGCTCCATCACGAAACGGGCAAGACGCTGCTCTTCTTCCTGCAGACTGCGATACCGTGCCAGCTCCCGATTGCGAGCCTCGGCCTGACGCTGCATGGCTTTCAGACGCAGAATCACGCCCAATTTGGCGTGCAGCATCTCCCGCGAGGCGGGCTTGCACAGATAGGCATCAGCCCCTGCCTCAAGCGCCCGCATCTGGGTTGCCTCGTCGAGGCTGCCGGTAAAGACGAGACTGGGAATCCAGCTGCGATCGGTACGGGCACGAACCATCTTCAACAGTTCGATTCCGTCCATCCCGGGCAGACCGACATCCGTCATGAGAACGTCTGGATAGGCTTGCGCAATGTGATCCAGCGCTTCGACCGCCGTACTCACCCCGGCAACACGATGCCCCAGGGCCAGAAGATCCCGCCGAATCAGGTAGAGATCATCGGGATTGTCGTCAACAACGAGGATGAAGAGGGATTCGGCTTCGTGCTCCAGCACCGTCAGACGATCGGGAACAGCTTGCCAAAGTTGGCGATATCCAGAACCTGCCGCACGCTTCCCTTGGCATTTGCAAGGCAAACGGTTTTACCGGAACTCTTGGCCTTGTCCCTCAGCATTAACAACATGCCCAGGGCCGAACTGTCGAGGTAGGCGACATTACCGAGGTCTACCGCCACCTCCGTGGTCCCCGGACTGCCCAGGGCGCGGTCGACCGCATCGCGAAACTCTCGATGGGAATTGAAATCGAATCTTCCGGAAAGCTGAATCCTGGCCTGACTCTGCTGGGTGCTGACGCTCGTATCCATTTTGTTGCCTCTGTTCTATCACTGACTGACGCGGTGTCGCCGAAATCGACCAGCCACTAACGCGGGCCTTAGGCCCTGACGCCTCGCCTCTCGGTCATCCGCAGACGATTCAACACGCGCTGCCCGACCTCACGCAGCGGAGCAACCTCATCGAGGGCTCCAACGGTGGCGGCCTCCCGCGGCATGCCGTAGACCACGCAGGACTCCTGATCCTGACCGATCGTCCAGGCACCCGCCTGACGCATCGCCAGCAATCCCTGAGCCCCGTCCTTACCCATTCCGGTGAGGATAACCCCCACACCGTTCGCCCCCACCTGACTCGCCGCCGAATGGAAAAGCACATCCACCGCCGGACGGTGCCGATTCACCGGCTCTGACTGGGCCAGCTCGCACTGATAGCCACCTGCCACCCGCCGGACCGACAGGTGGGAATGCCCCGGAGCAAGGTAAGCGGTTCCCGGCACCACGCGCTCACCATGCTCAGCCTCCTTCACACGCAAGCGGCACAAGCCATCAAGACGCTTTGCAAAAGAGGACGTAAACATTTCGGGCATATGCTGAACCATCAAAATCGCCGGCATTTGTTCCGGCATGGAACATATCACTTCCTTGATCGCCTCGGTGCCTCCCGTCGACGCGCCAATCAGCACCAGACGCTCGTGCAAGACCTGCGAAGGGAGGCCTCCAGGAAGCCCGTTGATCGCCCCGGGAGGCTCTCGCAGCAAGGGTTTCAGGGGGGATGATGTCATCTGCGGAACCCTCGGACGAGCACCAAATGCGCATCGAACCTTGTCACAAATTTCTACACGATAGGCTTCGATGCCGGCACTTGAGTCAAGCCGGGGTTTGGGGACGAAATCAACGGCTCCCAACTCAAGTGCCTGCAGCGTCGCCTCGGAACCACGCTGGGTCAAACTCGAGATCATCACGACGGGCATGGGCCGAAGCCGCATCAAACGCGCCAGAAAGTCCAGGCCGTCCATCTTCGGCATTTCAATGTCGAGCGTAAGGACGTCCGGATTGAGCGTCTTGATCAGATCTCTGGCCACGATGGGATCAGGCGCCGTTCCCACCACCTCGAGATCGGGAGCCGAATTGATCACCTCGCTCAAGACACTGCGCATCAGCGCAGAGTCATCAATCACAAGTACCTTAATGGCCATTCTAAGTCCCAAGTCCGTGCGAATCGAAAGTCGTTCATCCAAATAGCTCAACGTCGCCCTGAACATTATCGCGTCGAAGCCTCGCTTCATATTCGCGCTCCCGCGCGATGAGAGTGTCATTCTTCACACGCACCAGCTTTTTCATCATCACCCGCCCGCTGAGGGGGAAAAAATAAACCTTGCGCGGATAGATATCGAGAAGATCCTGAGCCACGATGGGTATGCGTTCGGTTTGAAGATAGTCGAGGACAAAGTCCACATTCTTTTCCCCCACCTGGGCCTGAGCCAGGCTGGCCAACACTTTCCCCCCCCCAAAAACCTTGGCTTCCAGACTGCTGCGCCGCGCCCCCAGTTTGAGCAGGTGGTTGAGAAGTACCTCCATGGCATAGGCGCCGTAGCGTGCCGACGACGATAGCACGCCGGCCTCGCCTCCATTCTCCGGAAGCATGAAATGGTTCATCCCACCCAAGCCCTTGTCACGATCTCGCACGCACGCAGTCACGCACGATCCCAAAACCGTTACCAAAACGATATCAGACGTGGTCACGAAATATTCGCCAGGCAACACCTTGACCGCGTCACACCCGAAAGTGCGATCGAAGTAGCGATTCGTGGCCAGGTGCTCAACGTAGCCGGCGTCAGCGTACACGGGCGGGCGTCCTCTCATACACGGTCCGCCCCAAAGAGCGGAAAAGATCGGCCGCGTGCAGGAAGCTCTCGGAATGCCCCGCAAAGAGCAGCCCGTCGGGCTTGAGGAGTGGCACGAAACGCTCGAGGATTGCGTGCTGGGTCGGCTTATCGAAGTAGATCATCACGTTGCGACAGAACATGGCATCAAAAGGCCCCTGCAACGCCCAGCTCTTGTCGAGCAGATTGATGCGCTTGAACTCGATGAGCCTTTGCAGGTCGGGCCGCACCCGCACCTGCCCCTCCTGACTTCCCGTGCCTTTCAGAAAGAAGCGCTGCACACGCTCCCGCGACATTCGCTCAACACGTTCAATTCCGTAGACCCCCTTTTGTGCCGTGGCGAGAACATTTGTATCGATGTCCGTCGCGACGATCTGAACGGGAGGCGCGAGGGTGTTGAATGCTTCGCACGCCGTGATCGCCAGACTGTAGGGCTCTTCTCCCGTAGACGCCGCACTGCACCAGATCCGGAAGGGCGCCTTCGCAGTGTGCTTCCTGAGACGCTCCGCCAAGATGTCGAAATGATGCGCCTCCCGGAAGAATGACGTCAGGTTGGTGGTGAGGCTATTGACGAAGGTCTCCCACTCCTCCGGCTCCCGCTGAGCACGATCCAGGTATTCCGCGAATGTTCGATCTCCCCTGGCCCGAAGGCGTCGGGCAAGACGGCTGTAAACCATGTCTTGCTTGATCGGGGAGAGGGAGATGCCGGCATGTTTATAGATCAACGCCCTGACACGTTCGAAATCCCCATTGGAGAACTCAAATTCACGCTCCGGTGCGGCGATTGATGGCCGAACTGCGGGGGTACCCTCAGGCCGCCCTAGCACCGATGGGCGAACAGCTGGCGGTGTTCTGGGAGCACGGAGTGACGGCTTATCAGACATTGGCAGGCCTCATTCAAAACTCTTCCCACTCGTCTTCAACTTCAATCCCGCCACTCGCTCTGCGCACCTTGGGAATCGGCGCAGCACCACGCGACGTTGTCGTCCTGGAGGCACGCTCAGGCAAACGGGTAATGTTGTCGGGCACCGCCTGCACCGACCCGCCGGACGGGTTGCCCGCCTGAAGCCGGAACATCGCGACCGAGCGAACAAGGCTGCGAGCCTGCTCTTCGAGGCTTTCGGCGGCAGCGGCGGCCTCTTCCACCAGGGCCGCATTCTGTTGGGTCACCTCGTCCATCTGGCCCACCGCCTGCGTCACCTGCTCGATACCGCTGCTCTGCTCCGAACTCGCTTCCGCGATC
>JAEUNV010000467.1 GCA_016790385.1 Zoogloea sp. | reverse complement strand
GACGGCGCCGCCCGCCGAGGCCGCCTGACCCTCAACCACGGCACCGTGGACACCCCGGCCTTCATGCCCGTAGGCACCTACGGCACCGTCAAGGGCATCTCACCCCAGGATCTGCGCGACATCGGCGCCCAGATCTGCCTGGGCAACACCTTCCACCTGTGGTTGCGGCCGGGCCTGGACGTGATGGAAGCCTTCGGCGGTCTGCACCAGTTCATGGCCTGGGACGGCCCCATCCTCACCGACTCCGGCGGCTTCCAGGTCTTCTCCCTGGGTGCCCTGCGCAAGATCACCGAGGAAGGCGTGCGTTTCAGCTCGCCGGTCAACGGCGACAAGCTGTTTCTCACCCCGGAAGAATCCATGCGCATCCAGAAGGCGCTCAACTCCGACGTGGTGATGATCTTCGACGAATGCACCCCCTACCCCGCCACCGTCACCGAAGCCGCCGACTCCATGCGCCTGTCCCTGCGCTGGGCCCGGCGCTCCAAGGACGAATTCAATCGCCTGGAGAACGACAATGCCCTCTTCGGCATCGTCCAGGGTGGCATGTATGAAAACCTCCGTGACGAATCCCTCGCGGGCCTGGAGGAAGTCGGCTTCCATGGCTACGCCATCGGTGGCCTTTCGGTGGGCGAACCCAAGGAAGACATGCAGCGCATCCTCCACCACACCGCGCCACGCCTGCCCAGGGACAAGCCCCGCTACCTGATGGGGGTAGGCACGCCGGAAGACATCGTATTCTCGGTGCAGGCCGGCATCGACATGTTCGACTGCGTGATGCCCACCCGCAATGCCCGCAACGGCTGGCTGTTCACCCGCCACGGCGACATCAAGATCCGCAACGCCCGCTACAAAACAGACACACGCCCCCTCGACGAATCCTGCGACTGCTATACCTGCCGCAACTTCTCCCGGGGCTATCTGCACCACCTCAACCGCCTCAACGAGATCCTCGGCGCGCGGCTGGCCACCATCCACAACCTGCACTATTACCAGCAACTGATGCGCGACCTGCGCGACGCCATCGCATCCGGCACCCTCGCCGATTACGTCGCCCGCTTCCACCGGGAACGGGCCGGCCAGGGCGCCTGAGGCCCGCACGGGGCCGGCGAAGCTGTGCGGCTTCGCCCACCCGGGGCCTTGCCGCTATAATCGCGCCTTTTCCCCGCTTCCTTACATGCAGGTCTTCCGCGGAATTCCCGAGCGCTCCGACCACGGCTGCGTGCTCACCATCGGCAACTTCGATGGCGTGCATCGCGGCCATCAGGCCTTGCTCGCGAAGTTGGTGACCAAATCACGGGCCAATGGCCTGCCATCGGCCGTACTCACCTTCGAGCCCCACCCCCGCGAATACTTCACCCACGAGAACCGGCCCATCCGCCTCACCTCCCTGCGTGAAAAGATCCAGCGCATTGCCGATCAGGGGGTGGACCGCCTCTACATTGGCCGCTTCAACGCCCGCTTTGCCGCCCTGACGGCGGAGAGCTTCATTGAGGACATCCTGATCCGCGGCCTGTGTGCCCGGCATCTGATGATCGGGGACGACTTCCGCTTCGGCAAAGGACGTCAGGGCGACTTCGCCATGCTGGAAACGACAGGACGCACCGTGGGCTTCACCGTTGAAGCCATGCACACCCTTGTCCATGAAGGCGAGCGCGTTTCCAGCTCCGCCGTGCGCGAAGCCCTGGCCGAGGGCGACATGCCCCACGCCGCCCGGCTGCTTGGCCGCCCATACAGCATCAGCGGCCGCGTCATGCATGGCGACAAGATCGGCCGCACCATCGGCTTTCCCACCGCCAATATCCAGCTCAAGCACCGCAGCCCGCCGCTGATGGGCATCTACACCGTCAGCGTCGAAGGCCTGACCGACCGCCCCTGGCCGGGGGTCGCCAGTGTGGGCGTCCGCCCCACCATCAACGATGCCGGCCGGCCCACCCTCGAAGTGCATCTGTTCGACTGGAACACCGAATGCTATGGCGCACATCTCAAGGTCAACTTCCTCGCCAAACAACGCGACGAAGAACGCTACGACACCCTTGAAGCCTTGACCGCCCAGATCGCCCGCGACGCCGAGCAGGCCCGCGCCCACTTCGCACAGAATCCCCTCTGAATTCACAGTCAACGCCGACTATGTCCGACACCAGCAAGACACTCAACCTGCCCGACACCCCCTTCCCCATGCGCGGCGATCTCGCCAAGCGCGAGCCCAAGTGGGTGGCAGAATGGCAGCAGCGCAAGCTCTACCAGAAGATCCGCAAGGCCGCGGCTGGCCGGCCCAAGTTCATCCTGCACGACGGTCCGCCCTACGCCAACGGCAACCTGCACCTCGGCCATGCCCTGAACAAGATCCTCAAGGACATCATCGTCCGCTCCAAGACCTTGGCCGGCTTCGACGCACCCTACGTGCCGGGCTGGGACTGCCACGGGCTGCCCATCGAA
>JAEUNV010000459.1 GCA_016790385.1 Zoogloea sp. | reverse complement strand
AGGCTCCACGCTCCGGCAGTCCCGTCGAAGCCATTGTCCGACCCCTGGCCAGTGTTCACGGGAACGACCGCGCGCTACGCCCTTGAGTGGGGTGTCGGTTTGTCCCTCAGCCTGCACGCCTTCATCCTGTCCATTCATTTCGTGATGCCGGATATGGACAAGTTCAAGCGTCAGGACAAGGGGCTAGAAGTGGTACTGGTCAATTCCCGCCATGCCCAGCGCCCCGACACGGTGGATGTGCTGGCCCAGACCAATCTGGACGCAGGCGGCACCGGCGACAAAGCCGGTAGGATGGCGACCCCCTTGCCGCCCCAGGAGCGCTCCCGGGTGGGAGACGGGCTGGTTGAAGCCCAGCGTCGCAGCGAGCAGCAGCAGGCACCCCAGATGCAGATCATGACCGGCACCAAGGGCCGCCCCACCGCGGTGGATGCCCAGCAGGTCAATCCCACGGAGGCGCCCAATCCCGTCTCCGGCTACGATCTTCTCGACAGCTCCGCCGCGGTGGCGCGCATCGAAGCCCAGATCGACAAGGATCTGGTGGATTACGCAGCGCGTCCCCGCAAGAAGTTCATCGGCGCGCGGGCCGGGGAATACCGATTCGCCCAGTATGTGGAGGACTGGCGGCAGAAGATCGAACGCGTCGGAACCCTCAATTACCCCCCGGCAGCCCGTGGCAAGATGTATGGCAGTCTGCTGTTGTCGATCAGCATCGGCGCCAACGGTAATGTCCGCCACGTGGAGATCCAACGCTCATCGGGCAACAAAATCCTCGATGACGCGGCAATCCGCATTGTCGAACTGGCCTCTCCCTTTCCGGCTTTCCCGGAAAACATCCGTAAAGACACGGACGAGATCGTGATCACCCGCACCTGGAAGTTCACCAGCACCGACATGGTCAAGACGGACAACTCCGAGCAACCTTAAGCAAGCACGCCCCATGGACCGCTACGCCGTGATCGGCAACCCGATCTCCCACAGCAAGTCACCCCGCATTCATGGCCTGTTCGCCGCCCAGACCGGTCAGGCGCTCACCTACGAAGCCCTGCTCGGCCCCCTGGATGCGTTCACAGCCACCGTTCAAGCCTTTCGCGCAGCAGGGGGCAAGGGGCTGAATGTCACCGTCCCCTTCAAGCTGGAGGCTTTCAACCTGGCCGATCGCCATACCCCGCGTGCCCAGGCTGCCGGTGCGGTCAACACCCTGGCTTTTGGCACGGACGGCATTCTCGGCGACAACACCGATGGGGCCGGCATTCTGCGCGACATCACGGTCAATCAAGCGTGTCCGGTCGAAGGCCGTCGAGTGCTTCTCCTGGGCGCCGGCGGGGCCGCTCGGGGCACCGTGCTGCCATTGCTCGAAGCCGCCCCGGCCAGCCTGGTGATCGCCAACCGCACGGCCAGCAAGGCCGCCGAACTGGCCGATGAATTTGCCAGCTTCGGCCTGCTCAGGCCCCGCGGCTGCGGCCTCGCCGAACTTGCGGGGCAACGTTTCGACGTGGTCATCAACGCCACCAGTGCCAGCCTTTCCGATGCCGCCCCCGACCTGCCCGCCGGCCTTTACGCACCGGGCAGCCTGGCCTACGACATGATGTACGGCAAGGGTGACACCCCCTTCCTGCGCTCAGCCCGGGCGCAGGGAGCGGCCCACCTTTCCGATGGCCTGGGCATGCTGGTCGAACAGGCCGCCGAGAGTTTCACGCTATGGCGCGGCGTCCGCCCCGCAACGGCCCCGGTGCTGGCGCTGCTTCGCGCCAGTCTCTGAGCGCTCCGCCA